>NZ_JAVREK010000013.1:0-132607 GCF_031845375.1 Streptomonospora wellingtoniae | reverse complement strand
ACAGGTCAACGCGATGTCACGCGGACAGATCTTGTATGAGTCACTCCGCCGCCCCGGCCCGCGGTGGTTCCCGTCGAAACCGCCGCGGGCACTCCCCATGATGAACCAATAGATCTTGTAGCCATCGCAAACGGCAATCGCTTTCCATCCCGATGGCTACAAGATCGGCGGGGTTCGCGGGTGCACCCGCCGGGTCGCCGGGGCGCAGGGTCGGGCCGCCGCGGCAGGCCGGCGGCGGCTCCGGCAGCCGATTTGGCAGAGCACCCCCGGATCCCTGTATAGTCATCACCAACGCGAACGGCGGAAACCCCCGTACCAGGGGGAGACCGCACAGGGCGTGCCCCTTTAGCTCAGTCGGCAGAGCGTCTCCATGGTAAGGAGAAGGTCTACGGTTCGATTCCGTAAAGGGGCTCCACCGCTTGATTGAGGTTGCGAACCGCTCAAGTGGGAATACGGACCGGAGGACCAGTGTTCCCCGGTTTAGCCCGGTCGGGTATTCTGCACGGATGCCCGGTTCCCCGGGATCTCGGCGGAGTAGCTCAGTTGGCAGAGCAAACGGCTCATAATCGTTGTGTCGTCGGTTCGAGTCCGGCCTCCGCTACTGCCCTCGTCGCCCCTGCGTGCGCAGGGTGCTGCGCGGGTTCTGCAGTTGTGTCCACCTGTACCAGCGAGAAAGGCACTCCGACGTGGCTGTCACCGACGTCAGGCCGAAGATCACCCTGGCCTGCCAGGAGTGCAAGCACCGTAACTACATCACGCGCAAGAACCGTCGGAACAACCCCGACCGTCTCTCGCTGAAGAAGTTCTGCCCGAACTGCCGGCAGCACCGCGAGCACCGCGAGACCCGCTAGTCGGCCGCGCCCACCGGGCGCTTCGGCGGCGTTCGGCGAGCGGCGGCGGCCCTACCGAGGCACGCGAGCACAAGCCCAGCGAGCACCACTGCTCGCTGGGCCATTAGTGTGTCGCCTGCCGCCGAGCGCGTCGGCATTCGGGCCGCGCAGAGCACAGTGAGAGGGAGCCGATGGGGATCAACCGCGAGCACTTGGGCCGGGAGTACCGGTCCCCGCAGCCCTACGAGGTGACTCGGGGCAAGATCCGCGAGTTCGCCGACGCGATCGGGGATCAGGACCCGGTCTACTTCGACACCGCGACCGCGCAGGCCGCCGGCTACGGCGACGTCATCGCGCCGCCGACCTTCCCCGTCATCATGGGCATGGAGGGGATGTCGCAGGCGGTCGTCGACCCCGAGCTGCGGTTGGATTTCTCCCGCGTCGTCCACGGCGACCAGAGCTTCGAGTACAACCGACCGCTCCAGGCCGGCGACGTCGTCGAGACCGTCACCCGTATCACCAAGATCTCCTCCCTCGGCGGCAACGAGCTGCTGACGCTGGAGAGCGAGATGCGTACCGTCGGAGGCGAGCACGTGCTGACCGCGGTCAATATGCTCGTCGTCCGCGGCGCCGCCGACGGGCAGGAAGCCGGGGCCGCCGAAGGGCAGGGGAGCAGCGCATGACCGCCACCGTCCGCTACGACGACGTCGACGTCGGCGCGCAGATCCCGGAGCAGGTCTACCCGGTGCGCCGCGTCGACCTGATCCGCTACGCGGGGGCATCGGGCGACTTCAACCCCATCCACTGGAACGAGCGCACCGCCAAGGCGGTCGGCCTGCCCGACGTGATCGCGCACGGCATGTTCACCATGGCCCAGGCCGGGCGCCTGGTCACCGACTGGGCGGGCGACCCGGGCGCCCTGGTGGAGTACCGGGTGCGCTTCTCCGCGCCGGTCGTCGTACCCGACGACGACAAGGGCGCCGAGGTAACCGTCAGCGGGGTCGTCAAGGAGAAGCTCGACGGCAACCGGGTGCGCGTCGCCCTGACCGCCCGCTCCGGCGGAGCGAAGGTGCTCGCCCGCTCCACCGCCGTCGTCCGCCTGGCCTGAGTCCCGCGGCCCCCGACCGAGCGGCCGGGGCCCGCACACCCGTACAGCAGGGGTTGCCCGTGTCCCGTCCCGAACCACGGCCCTCCGGGGCCGCCGCCGAGTCCGCGCCGCGCGAGCCCCGCGGTCCCGAGACGGCCGCCGACGTGCCGCTGGCCGACTACACCACCCTCGGCCTGGGCGGCCCCGCTGCGCGCTTCCGCGTCGCCGCCGACACCGAGGAGCTGATCGCCGCGGTCGCCGAGACCGACGCCGCGGGCGACCCGCTGCTCGTCCTGGGCGGCGGGAGCAACCTGGTCGTCTCCGACGAGGGGTTCGCGGGCACGGTCGTGCACGCCGAGTCCCGGTCGGTGGCCTTCCGCGACACCGAGGACGGCCGCGTCCGCATCCGGGCGGGCGCCGGCGTGCCGTGGGACCCCCTCGTCGACCGCGCCGTCGCCGAAGGGTTCAGCGGAATCGAGTTCCTGTCGGGAATCCCCGGGCGCGTCGGTTCCACGCCCATCCAGAACGTGGGCGCCTACGGCCAGGAGGTCAGCCAGACCATCGTCGAGGTCCTGGTCTACGACCGGCGCACCGGCGAGCGCCGCACCATGGGCCCCGCCGACTGCGGGTTCGGCTACCGCGACAGCGTCTTCAAGGGCAGCGACCGCTACGTCGTGTGCGAGGTCGTCTTCGAGTTGGAGCGCTCGCCGTCGAGCCGCCCCATCCGCTACGCCGAGGTCGCACGCGCGCTGGGCGCCGAGGCGGGCGACCAGGTGCCGCTGGCCCGGGCCCGCGAGACGGTGCTCGGACTGCGCCGGAGCAAGGGCATGGTGCTGGACCCCGACGACCCCGACACCCGCAGCGCGGGTTCGTTCTTCACCAACCCGGTCCTGGACCCGCCCGAGTACGCCGGCTTCGCCCGGCGCGCCGCGGACCTGCTCGGCCCTGACGCCGAACCGCCCGCCCACGTCGACGCCGAGGGCCGGGCGAAGCTCTCGGCGGCCTGGCTCATCGACAACGCGGGATTCTCCCGCGGCTACGGCTCGCCGGCGCGGATCTCCACCAAGCACACCCTGGCACTGACCAACCCCGGCGAAGCGACCACCGAGGACCTGCTCGCCCTCGCCCGCGAGGTGCGCGCGGGGGTGGCCAAGGCGTTCGGCGTGACCCTGGTCAACGAGCCGGTGATGGTGGGCGTGGCGCTGTAGGGCGGCGGGAGGCCGTGCCCGCGCCGGCGGGTTCGGCGCCGCCGGATTGCGCGTGCGGCGTGGCCGCGAGAGCGCCGGGCGATTTCCCCCGTCTTCATCGGCCGGGATTGCGCGCCAGGCGCCGCGGCGCCGGAGAACCTTTTTTGTTCGGCGCCGCCAACTCCGGAATTAGCCCTTCTTTTCGCCGGAGGCCGCCATTCCTAAGAATTGCGAAATCGAATTCCCCTGCTAGCGTGGAAAACGTCGAAGGGGAGTAGTCCTCGATTCGCGCGGTCGACACACCGGCGGATCCGCCGCGGGCACGGGTGCCGCGGCCGGTTCGCCCGGTCGCGCGGGCCCGTGATGCGAACGGGCGGGCGAGACCTTCGTCCCGGCGGTGAACAGCCGGGGCGAGGCGTCTATTTCGCCTCCGCCCGGCGCAGACGACGGAGGACGCATGGAATTCCTGCTCGCGATCGCGGCCAGTACCGCTGTGGTGTTCATCGCCGAATTGGGCGACAAGACCCAGCTGGTCGCGATGTCGCTGGCGACCCGCTACCGCCCCGCGACCGTCCTGCTGGGCATCACCGTCGCCACCCTGCTGGTGCACGGGCTGAGCGTCCTCATCGCCGAGGTCGTGGGACTGGCCCTGCCGACCGACTGGATCACGCTCGCCGCGGGGGTCGCCTTCGTCGGGTTCGGCGTGTGGACGCTGCTCGGCGACGAGCTGACCGCCAAGGACGAGGAGCGCGCGGCCTCCCGCAGGATCGGATCCGGGCTCGTCACAGTGGCCGTGGTGTTCTTCGTCGCCGAGCTCGGCGACAAGACCATGCTCGCCACGATCACCGTCGGCACCCATTACGACTGGCTGCCGGTGTGGCTCGGGTCCACCGCCGGCATGGTGGTCGCCGACGCGCTGGCGATCGCGCTGGCGGCCGTCCTCGGCAAGAAGCTGCCCGAGCGGGCCGTGCAGATCGGTGCGGCGCTGCTGTTCTTCCTCGCGGGCGGCGCCATGGTCTTCGAAGGCGTGCGCGCGGTCGCCGGGTGACTCAGCCGGCCGAACCGCCCTCCTCCGCCCCCGGCGGCGCGGCCAGCCACGTGTCCACCCCCGACAGCAGCTCCTTCTTCAGCGAGTCCGGTGCCGCGGATCCGCGGATCGACATCCGCGCCAGCTCGGCCAGCTCCCCGTCGTCGAATCCGAACACCTCGCGGGCGATGCGGTACTGCTCGGCCAGGCGCGGGCCGAAGAGCAGCGGGTCGTCGGCGCCCAGGGCGACGGGTGCGCCCCCGTCGAAGAGTCGGCGCAGCGGGACGCGGTCCAGCTCGTCGTAGACCCCCAGCGCCACGTTGGAGCTCGGGCAGACCTCCAATGTGACGCCCTGGGTGGCGATGCGCTCCAGCAGATAGGGGTCTCCGGTCGCGCCCACGCCGTGGCCGACGCGGTCGGCCGCCAGCTCGTCCAGGCACTCGCGCACGCTGCGCGCCCCCAGCAGCTCCCCGCCGTGCGGAGCCGACAGCAGGCCGGCGCGCCGCGCGATGCGGAAGGCGCCCTCGAAGTCCAGGGCACGCCCGCGGCGCTCGTCGTTGTTCAGGCCGAAGGAGACCACGCCGCGGCCCGCGTACTGGGCGGCCAGCCGGGCCAGGGCCTTGGCGTCGAGGGGGTGCTTGGTGCGGTTGGCGGCGACCATGATCCCGATGCCCACACCGCTCTCGCGCTCGGCGGCACGCGCGGCGTCGAGCACCAGCTCCAGCGTTGAGGTCAAGCCGTCGAAGCGCGATGCGTAGCCGCTGGGATCGACCTGGATCTCCAGCCAGCCCGACCCGGCGGCCCGCTCCTCCTCGGCGGTCTCGCTGAGCAGCCGGTACATCACTTCGGGGGTGCGCAGCACCGAGCGCGCGATGTCGTAGAGCCGCTGGAACCGGAACCATCCGCGCTCGTCGGTTGCACGCAGCCGGGGCGGCCAGTCCGTGGCCAGCGACTGCGGCAGGTGGACATCGTAGCGCTCGGCGAGCTCGATCAGCGTCGCGTGCCGCATCGAACCGGTGAAGTGCTGGTGCAGGTGGGCCTTGGGGAGTCGGGAGATGGGACGTTCCATGTCCCAAGGGTGCCTCAGACGGCGGGGCGGTGCCGGAGGTCCCCCGAAACTCCGGCACCGCCCCTCGGGGGCGTTGGGCCCTACGCGGACTCGCCCATGAGCTTCTGGATGCGGCCCACGCCCTCGGCGAGATCGGAGTCGCCCAGCGCGTAGGACAGCCGCAGGTAGCCAGGCGTGCCGAACGCCTCGCCCGGAACCACCGCGACCTCGGCCTGCTCCAGAATGACCTCGGCCAGCTCGGCGGAGGTCTGCGGCCGCCGCCCGCGGATCTCGCGGCCCAGCAGGCCCTTGACCGACGGGTAGGCGTAGAAGGCGCCCTCGGGCTCGGGGCACAGCACGCCGTCGATCTCGTTGAGCATGCGCACGATGGTCTGCCGGCGCCGGTCGAACGCCGTGCGCATCTCGGCGACGGCCGCCAGGTCGCCGGACACCGCGGCGAGGGCGGCGGCCTGGGAGACGTTGGCGACGTTGGACGTGGCGTGCGACTGGAGGTTGCCCGCCGCCTTGACGACGTCCGCGGGCCCCGCGATCCAGCCCACCCGCCAGCCCGTCATCGCGTAGGTCTTGGCCACGCCGTTGACGACCACGGTGCGGTCGGCGATCTCGGGCACCTCGACCGGCAGCGAGGTGAAGGTCGCCTCGCCGTAGACCAGGTGCTCGTAGATCTCGTCGGTGAGCACCCACAGCCCGTATTCGGCGGCCCACCGGCCGATGGCCCGGACCTGCTCGGGGGGATACACCGCGCCCGTGGGGTTGGACGGCGAGACGAACACGAGCACCTTGGTGCGCTGGGTGCGGGCGGCCTCCAGGGCCTCGACCGAGGCGAGGTAGCCGGTGGACTCGTCGGTGACGACGTAGCGGGGCACACCGCCGGCCAGCTTGACCGACTCGGGGTAGGTCGTCCAGTACGGCGCCACGATCAGCACCTCGTCGCCCGGGTCCAGCAGTGTGGCGAAGGCCTCGTAGATGGCCTGCTTGCCGCCGTTGGTGACCAGGACCTGGGAGGGCTCGACCGAGTAGCCGGAGTCGCGCCGCGTCTTGGCCGCGATCGCCTCCTTGAGCTCGGGGAGGCCGCCCGCGGGGGTGTAGCGGTGGAACCGCGGCTCGCGGCAGGCCTGTGCCGCGGCCTCCACGATGTAGTCGGGAGTCGGGAAGTCGGGCTCGCCGGCGCCGAACCCGATGACAGGGCGCCCTTCGGCCTTCATTGCCTTTGCCTTGGCATCGACCGCCAGCGTCGCTGACTCGGAGATGCCGCCGATACGTGCGGAGATGCGTGGTCGGTCAGTCATGTCACCATGCTTACACGCGCGGGCCAGTCGTTCTCAGCGTCCGGGCGCGACGGCCCGACCTCCCGCAGCGCCGGTTCCCGGACGGCCGCCAGGACCCCGCAGCGGATTCGGGTTGGTTCCGCAGCGCGATTGGGCATACACTCGTGCAACCGATGGTCCGGACACCGGGCGCCGAGTGCTGTACTCGGTGCACGGGCACTCCGAACCACGGTTATCGTGGGTGCCGCGGTATCCGCTGAAGGGCAGTGGCTCAATTGGAAGAGCACCGGTCTCCAAAACCGGCGGTTGGGGGTTCGAGTCCCTCCTGCCCTGCAAAGGACACTTGGGCGAGGCACGACACACCGCGCTCGGCGCGGTTGGCGTCCTCGATCGAGGCAGTTCCGCCGGAACAGTCCAGCCGAACCGTCGACTCCTAAGGACCTCAGGTGACACAGACTGACGCGGACGCCAAGCCGGAGAAGGAGCCGAAGCGTCGTACCGGTCCGGTGACCTTCACCAAGCAGGTCGTCGGTGAACTCCGCAAGGTTCGCTGGCCGACGCGGCGCGAGCTCATCACCTACACGATCGTCGTCATCGTGTTCGTGCTCATCATGGTCGGTTACGTCTCGCTGCTCGACTTCGGGTTCGGCGAGGCCGTCACGTGGCTCTACGGCCAGTTCACCCCGGACGCCGCCGGCGGCGCGGGTGCGGGGACCCCAGGCCAGTAACGGCGCGCGCGGCCGGCAGAGCATGGCCGCGCAGCGTCCGACTAGCCCCTAAGCTGGCAGTAACCGGCGACGGCGCTATCGAAGCGCGCCGTCCAGCGCGCAACCGACGAGAGAAAGAGCAGCCGTGTCCGAGTCCCCACTGAGCCCCGGCGACCTCCCCATCGAGGAGCGGGACCGCTCGTCGGAGGAAGAGGCCGGTCAGCGCGCCGAGTACATCGACCCCGCCGACGAGGCCGCGTTCGCGGCGGAGTCCGAGCAGGGCGGCGCCGACGACGAGGCCGGAGCCGAGCAGGCCGAGGGCGGCGACGCGGCCGGCGCCGAGGACGCCCCTGAAGCCGCGGAGGCCGACGCGCCCACCGAGGCGGATGAGACCGACGAGTCTCCCGAGGCGGACGAGGCCGACGAGTCTCCCGAGGCCGACGAGCCCGCTCCCCGTATCGACCCCGTCGAGGAGTTCAAGCAGGAGCTGCTGATTCTCCCCGGAGACTGGTACGTGGTGCACACCTACGCCGGTTACGAGAACCGCGTCAAGGCCAACGTCGAGAGCCGCACCCAGTCGCTGAACATGGAGGAGTACATCTTCCAGGTCGAGGTGCCCACCCAGGAGGTCACCGAGGTCAAGAGCGGCAAGCGGCAGCAGGTCACCGAGAAGGTGCTGCCCGGATACGTGCTGGTGCGCCTGGAGCTCACCGACGAGTCCTGGGCGGCCATCCGCAACACACCCGGTGTCACCGGCTTCGTCGGCCTGTCCAACAAGCCCGCTCCGCTGAGCCTGCAGGAGGTCGCCGACCTCCTCGCGCCCGAGCCCGAGGAGCAGCCGGAGCAGCCGGCGAAGGAGAAGGCCGAGCCGCGCTCCGACGTCGCCTACGACGTCGGGGAGTCCGTCACGGTTATGGAGGGGCCGTTCGCGACCCTGCCCGCCACCGTGAGCGAGATCAACGCCGATACCCAGAAGCTCAAGGTGCTGGTCTCGATCTTCGGCCGCGAGACCCCGGTCGAGCTCGGCTTCAACCAGGTCTCCAAGATCTAGGGACCCCTTCGGGGAGTCCCCGCCCAGCGGTCGCCGCGCCACCGGTGCCCCGCGGCGCGTAGACTTGACGGGTTCGCCCTTGGACGGGCGGGCCCGTCCCGCCCCTCGGCGCCTGTGCGCCTGGGGCGCCCCACGCCTGAGCGCGGATCCGGTGCAGGTGTGGCCACCACCGCGGACGCGAAGCCTCCGCGCTGCGGTCAGGCCTGCGGACCGACCGCCCGGGATCCACGACACACAGCAGATCAGGCAAAGGACCCGACATGCCTCCGAAGAAGAAGATCGCCGCGCTGGTTAAGGTCCAGCTCCCCGCGGGCCAGGCCACTCCGGCGCCGCCCGTCGGTACCGCTCTCGGTCCGCACGGCGTCAACATCATGGACTTCTGCAAGCAGTACAACGCTGCCACGGAAGCCCAGCGCGGGAGCGTCATCCCCGTAGAGATCACCATCTACGAGGACCGCTCGTTCACCTTCATCACCAAGACGCCGCCGGCGCCCAAGCTGATCCTCAAGGCCGCCGGCCTGGACAAGGGCAGCAACGACCCCAGCCGCAAGACGGCCGGCTCGGTGAGCGAGGACCAGATCCGCGAGATCGCGCAGACCAAGCTGCCCGACCTCAACACCGAGGACCTGGACGTCGCGAGCAAGATCGTCGCCGGCACCGCGCGCTCCATGGGCATCCGGATCAAGTAAGCGCACAGCCGGACCAGGAGCCGACAGGCAACTCGTGGCAGGGCCCAGCGCTGGCCCCTACCACACCTCTCGATTTGGAGAAGAAGTGAAGCGCAGCAAGAACCACCGCAAGGCCAGCCAGCTGGTCGACCGCGACAAGCTCTACGCCCCGCTGGAGGCCGTGAAGCTCGCCAAGCAGACCGCCGCGGTCAAGTTCGACCCCACCGTGGAGGTCGCCCTGCGCCTGGGCGTCGACCCGCGCAAGGCCGACCAGATGGTCCGCGGCACCGTGAACCTGCCGCACGGCACCGGCAAGACCGCTCGGGTCCTGGTCTTCGCCACCGGTGACCGCGCCGAGCAGGCTCGCGAGGCCGGCGCCGACTACGTCGGCGACGACGACCTCGTCGAGGAGATCCAGAAGGGCTTCCTCGACTTCGACGCCGTCGTGGCCACGCCCGACCTGATGGGCAAGGTCGGCCGCCTGGGCCGCGTTCTCGGCCCGCGCGGCATGATGCCCAACCCCAAGACCGGCACCGTCACACCCGACGTCGCCAAGGCCGTCACCGAGATCAAGGGCGGCAAGATCGAGTTCCGCGTCGACCGGCACGGCAACCTGCACTTCATCATCGGCAAGCTCTCCTTCGACGAGGCGCAGCTGGTGGAGAACTACAGCGCCGCGCTGGACGAGGTGGTCCGGCTCAAGCCTTCCGCCGCCAAGGGGCGGTACCTCAAGAAGGCGACCATGACCACCACCATGGGCCCGGGCATCCCCGTCGACCCCAACATCACCCGGCCCGCCGCCGCCTGACGGCGGCCGTGTGACGGCAGCGCGACGGCGCCCCGGCTCCCGCGAGGAGCCGGGGCGCCGTTCTCGTGTGCGGGCGCGAGCGGCGGAAGCACTCCCGGGCGTCGGTTAGACTGGTAGACGCCGAAGACCGCCGGTCGCCACCCCGAGGGTGGCCTAAGGTCCCATGCGAAATGGGCGGCCCGCGCAGGTGTACCGAGAGCGACGGCGTTTTCCCCGTCGCGCCCCGTGCCCCTGCGCCGGGGCTTTTTTCATGCGCCTCTCGCCTTCCCACTGCTGGGGCCTTTGCTTCGGACCGGCGTTCACAGTTGGAAGGAGTCCCATGGCGAGGCCGGACAAGGCAGCCGCGGTCGCCGAGCTCAAAGAGGAATTCGAGAGCTCGCAGGGCGCAGTGCTGACCGAATACCGGGGGCTCAGCGTGGCGCAGGTTACCCGACTGCGCCGCAGCCTCGGCCAGAACGCGCGTTTCCGTATCGTCAAGAACACGCTGAGCAAGATCGCGGCCACCGAGGCCGGTCTCGACGAGCAGGTCCTGGACCTGTTCGAGGGCCCCTCGGCCATCGCCTTCGTCCGCGGGGACGTCGTCGAAGCCGCCAAGGGCCTGCGTGACTTCGCGAAGGCGAACGCGCCGCTGGTGATCAAGGGCGGTGTCATCGACGGCAAGGCGATGAGCCCCGAGCAGATCACCAAGCTGGCCGATCTCGAGTCCCGCGAGGTGCTGCTCTCCAAGATGGCCGGCGCCCTGAAGGCCAAGCAGGGCCAGGCCGCAGCGGTGTTCCAGGCGCTGCCGCTCAAGACGGCGCGGCTGGCCAAGGCGCTGCACGACAAGCGTTCCGACGAGGGCGCCGAGAGCTAGCGACGACCCCCGCCGGCGTACCCGCGCCGGTATCAGGCTGGGCACGGCGCCGCAGGGCGCGTGTCGGTAGAGGAAAGAGAGATCGCAATCATGGCGAAGCTCAGCAACGAAGACCTCCTCAGCGCCTTCGAGGAGATGACCCTCCTGGAGCTGTCGGAGTTCGTCAAGCTGTTCGAGGACAAGTTCGACGTCGAGGCCGCCGCTCCGGCCGCCGCCGTCGTCGCCGCCCCGGGTGCCGGTGCCCCCGAGGAGGAGGTCGAGGAGCAGTCGGAGTTCGACGTCGTCCTCGAGTCCGCCGGCGACAAGAAGATCCAGGTCATCAAGGAGGTCCGCGGGCTGACCAGCCTCGGCCTCAAGGAGGCCAAGGACCTGGTCGACAACGCCCCGAAGCCGCTGATGGAGGGCGTCAGCAAGGACAACGCCGACAAGGCCAAGGAGGCCCTGGAAGGCGCCGGCGCCACCGTCACGCTCAAGTAGGACCGGGCGTGCGACCGCCCCGCCGCGTGCGCGCGGCGCGGACGGGTCTGCGCATCAGGGCGGCCGCCCAGCGGGGCGGCCGCCCTTCGCCGTTTCGGGCCCCGCCACCGGGGTGTCCGGCGTCGCGTGGTCGGGAGCGAGCGGCCGCGGGCTCCGCGCCCCGCCGGCCCCGCGGTCCCAACCGCCCGGTGCGGCGGGGCGAAGGGCCGGGGACGGCCCTGGCCGTGCCCGCGGACGGCCGGGCGCATGGGAGCATGGCCGAAACCGGGATTCGAGGATGCCCGGAACAGGACCGACAAGCGTCCGCAACGCGGGCGGGCGAGGGGCGCGAAGGGGTGATCGGGTGTCGCAGGCGGTAGGCGCGCCGACGCGCGGCGGCCCCGGCGCGAGAGCGGAGGGGCGCGGGGCGGCTTTGGGAAAGAGGATACGTTCCCGCATGTCCGGCGCCTTACACCCCTTCTGTCCTGTGGTGCCTCTCACGGGCGCCGAACCGCGCGCACGGCGCGGCCCGGGCTTGACGGATCCGCCTGTTGGGGCGATGCTGCGTGGTGTCGTGACTGACTTCGGGGGGTGCGGTTGGACAGCGGTGTAGTATTCGGCTACACTGCCCTTTTGCGCTGCCCATTGACGATCCGTGTGCCGGTGTCCGTGCTCCGCGGCCGGATTCCGAGGCTCCCTCGGTGTTCCCGGACCCCACCGTACGTTCTCCACTAAGAGCTCCCGCCCGATATCCGTCGGCGGGTCTCGGCCAGACATTCCGGATCGTCCGGCGTGCGCGCGCATCAACCGCCACAAGCCTTCGGAAGGACCCCTGTTGGCAGCCTCGCGCAACGCCTCCGCTAACGACCTTGGTCCGAACCGCGTTTCCTTCGCCCGTATTCGGGAGCCACTCGAAGTCCCGAACCTCCTGGCCCTGCAGACCGAGTCGTTCGACTGGCTGCTCGGTAACGAGAAGTGGAGTACCCGAGTCGAGGCGGCTCGTAACGTCGGCCGCAAGGACGTTCCGGAGCAGTCCGGTCTCGAAGAGATCTTCGAGGAGATCAGTCCCATCGAGGACTTCTCCGGGACCATGTCGCTTTCGTTCCGCGACCACCGGTTCGAGCCGCCCAAGTACTCCGAAGAGGAGTGCAAGGACAAGGACATGACCTACTCCGCCCCGATGTTCGTCACGGCGGAGTTCATCAACAACGACACCGGTGAGATCAAGAGCCAGACGGTCTTCATGGGCGACTTCCCGCTCATGACCGCGAAGGGCACGTTCATCATCAACGGCACCGAGCGCGTCGTGGTGTCGCAGCTCGTCCGTTCGCCCGGCGTGTACTTCGACCGCCAGGTCGACAAGACCTCCGACAAGGACCTCTACGGCTGCAAGGTCATCCCGTCGCGGGGCGCCTGGCTGGAGTTCGAGGTCGACAAGCGCGACTTCGTGGGTGTCCGCATCGACCGCAAGCGCAAGCAGGGCGTCACCGTGCTGCTCAAGGCGCTGGGCTGGACCACCGACCAGATCCTGGAGCGCTTCGGCTCCTACGAGTCCATCCGCAACACGCTCGAGAAGGACCCCACTGCGGGTACCGACGACGCGCTCCTGGACATCTACCGCAAGCTCCGCCCGGGCGAGCCGCCGACGAAGGAGTCCGCCCAGGCGCTGCTGGAGAACCTCTACTTCAACCCCAAGCGCTACGACCTCGCCAAGGTCGGCCGGTACAAGATCAACAAGAAGCTCGGCCTCGACACCGAGTTCACGCAGGGCACGCTGACCGAAGACGACATCGTCGCCACGATCGACTACCTCGTGCGGCTGCACGCCGGCGAGGAGGAGCTGGAGACCAGCCAGGGCGCCCGCCCGATCGAGACCGACGACATCGACCACTTCGGCAACCGCCGCCTGCGCACCGTCGGCGAGCTCATCCAAAACCAGGTCCGCCTGGGGCTGGCCCGCATGGAGCGCGTCGTCCGCGAGCGGATGACCACCCAGGACGTCGAGGCGATCACGCCGCAGACCCTGATCAACATCCGGCCGGTCGTCGCCTCCATCAAGGAGTTCTTCGGCACCAGCCAGCTGTCCCAGTTCATGGACCAGACCAACCCCTTGGCGGGGCTGACCCACAAGCGGCGGCTCAACGCGCTGGGCCCGGGCGGTCTGTCGCGCGAGCGCGCCGGCTTCGAGGTGCGCGACGTTCACCCGTCGCACTACGGCCGCATGTGCCCGATCGAGACCCCTGAGGGTCCCAACATCGGTCTGATGGGTTCGCTGGCGGGCTACGGGCGCGTCAACTCCTTCGGGTTCGTCGAGACCCCGTATCGCAAGGTCGTCGACAACAAGCTGACCGACGAGGTCTTCTACCTCACCGCCGACGAGGAGGACCGCTACGTCATCGCCCAGGCGAACACGCCCGTGGACGACGAGGGCAACTTCCTCGACGACCGCGTGCTGGTCCGCCGGAAGGGCGGCGAGTTCGAGGCCGTCACCGTCGACGAGGTCGAGTACATGGACGTGTCGCCGCGCCAGATGGTGTCGGTCGCCACCGCCATGATCCCCTTCCTGGAGCACGACGACGCCAACCGCGCGCTGATGGGCTCCAACATGCAGCGCCAGGCGGTGCCGCTGCTGCGCGCCGAGTCGCCGATCGTGGGCACCGGCATGGAGTACCGGGCCGCCACCGACGCCGGCGAGGTCGTCCTCGCCGAGAAGGCGGGCGTCGTCGAGGACATCACGGCCGACTACGTCACCGTGATGGCCGACGACGGCACGCGCAAGACCTACCGGCTGGGCAAGTTCCGCCGCAGCAACCAGGGCACGTGCTTCAACCAGCGCCCGATCGTCAACGAGGGCCAGCGGGTCGAGGAGACCCAGGTCCTCGCCGACGGCCCCTCGACCGACCACGGCGAGATGTCGCTGGGCCGGAACCTGCTCGTGGCGTACATGTCCTGGGAGGGCCACAACTACGAGGACGCCATCGTCCTCTCCCAGCGCCTGGTCCAGGACGACGTGCTCTCCTCGATCCACATCGAGGAGCACGAGGTCGACGCCCGCGACACCAAGCTGGGCCCCGAGGAGATCACCCGCGAGATCCCCAATGTCAGCGAGGAGGTCCTGGCCGACCTCGATGACCGCGGGATCATCCGCATCGGCGCCGAGGTCATCGACGGCGACATCCTCGTCGGCAAGGTCACGCCCAAGGGCGAGACCGAGCTGACCCCCGAGGAGCGCCTGCTTCGCGCGATCTTCGGCGAGAAGGCGCGCGAGGTCCGCGACACCTCGCTGAAGGTGCCCCACGGCGAGTCCGGCAAGGTCATCGGCGTGCGCGTCTTCAGCCGCGAGGAGGGCGACGAGCTCCCGCCCGGCGTCAACGAGCTGGTGCGCGTCTACGTCGCGCAGAAGCGCAAGATCACCGACGGCGACAAGCTCGCCGGCCGCCACGGCAACAAGGGTGTCATCGCCAAGATCCTGCCGCAGGAGGACATGCCGTTCATGGAGGACGGCACCCCTGTCGACATCGTTCTCAACCCGCTGGGCGTGCCCGGCCGGATGAACGTCGGGCAGGTCCTGGAGATCCACCTGGGCTGGCTGGCGAAGAACGGATGGAAGGTCGACGGCGACGACGAAGCCTGGAAGCAGGCGATGCACGAGATCGGCGCCGCCGACATCACACCCGGAACGAAGGTGGCCACCCCGGTCTTCGACGGTCTGCGCGAGGACGAGATCGGCGGTCTGCTGGCCTCCAGCCTCCCCAACGAGGACGGAGTCCGGCTGGTCGACGAGCACGGCAAGGCGCAGCTGTACGACGGCCGCACCGGCGAGCCGTTCGCCGAACCGATCGCGGTGGGCTACACCTACTTCCTCAAGCTGCACCACCTGGTCGACGACAAGATCCACGCACGCTCCACCGGGCCGTACTCGATGATCACCCAGCAGCCGCTGGGCGGTAAGGCGCAGTTCGGCGGCCAGCGCTTCGGCGAGATGGAGGTCTGGGCCCTGGAGGCCTACGGCGCCGCCTACGCGCTGCAGGAGCTGCTGACGATCAAGTCCGACGACGTCCTGGGCCGCGTGAAGGTCTACGAGGCGATCGTCAAGGGCGAGAACATCCCCGAACCGGGCATCCCCGAATCCTTCAAGGTGCTCATCAAGGAGATGCAGTCGCTCTGTCTGAATGTGGAGGTGCTGTCCAGCGACGGTATGTCGATCGAGATGCGGGATACCGATGAGGACGTCTTCCGGGCAGCGGAGGAACTGGGAATCGACCTGGGCCGGCGCGAGCCGAGCAGTGTCGAAGAGGTCTAACTTCCGCGATCTTCAAGAGCAGGGGACGAATTAAGTGCTCGACGTCAACTTCTTCGACGAGCTCCGGATTGGCCTCGCCACCGCCGACGAGATCCGACAGTGGTCGCACGGCGAGGTCAAGAAGCCGGAAACCATCAACTACCGGACCCTCAAGCCGGAAAAGGACGGACTCTTCTGCGAGAAGATCTTCGGCCCGACCCGCGACTGGGAATGCTACTGCGGCAAGTACAAGCGCGTCCGGTTCAAGGGCATCATCTGCGAGCGCTGCGGCGTGGAGGTCACCCGGGCCAAGGTCCGGCGTGAGCGCATGGGCCACATCGAGCTTGCAGCCCCGGTGACCCACATCTGGTACTTCAAGGGCGTTCCCAGCCGCCTGGGCTACCTGCTCGACCTGGCGCCGAAGGATCTCGAGAAGATCATCTACTTCGCCGCCTACATGGTGACCTGGGTCGACACCGAGGCCCGCGAGCGCGACCTGCAGTCGCTGGAGGCCCGCATCTCGGTGGAGCGCCAGCACCTGGAGCAGCGCCGCGACTCCGCCGTCGAGGAGCGCCACAAGAAGCTCGAGAACGACCTCGCCGAGCTGGAGGAGCAGGGCGCCAAGGGCGACGCGCGGCGCAAGGTCCGCGAGTCGGCCGAGCGCGAGATGCGCCAGATCCGCGACCGGGTCCAGCGCGAGATCGACCGGCTCGAAGAGGTGTGGAACCGCTTCAAGAACCTCAAGGTCCAGGACCTCGAGGGCGACGAGATGCTCTACCGCGAGATGCGGGACCGCTTCGGCAAGTACTTCCGCGGCGGCATGGGCGCTCAGGCGATCCAGGAGCGGCTGGCCAACTTCGACCTCGACGCCGAGGCCGAGCGGCTGCGCGAGACCATCCGCAGCGGCAAGGGCCAGAAGAAGGCGCGTGCCCTCAAGCGCCTCAAGGTCGTCTCGGCGTTCCTCAACACCCGCAACAGCCCCATGGGCATGGTGCTGGACTGCATCCCGGTCATCCCGCCGGACCTGCGCCCCATGGTGCAGCTCGACGGCGGCCGGTTCGCGACCTCGGACCTGAACGACCTGTACCGCCGGGTCATCAACCGCAACAACCGCCTCAAGCGGCTGCTGGACCTCGGCGCGCCCGAGATCATCGTCAACAACGAGAAGCGGATGCTGCAGGAGGCCGTCGACGCACTGTTCGACAACGGCCGCCGCGGTCGCCCGGTCACCGGGCCGGGCAACCGTCCGCTGAAGTCGCTGTCCGACATGCTCAAGGGCAAGCAGGGCCGCTTCCGGCAGAACCTGCTGGGCAAGCGCGTCGACTACTCCGGCCGTTCGGTCATCGTGGTCGGGCCGCAGCTCAAGCTGCACCAGTGCGGCCTGCCCAAGCAGATGGCCCTGGAGCTGTTCAAGCCGTTCGTGATGAAGCGCCTGGTCGACCTGAACCACGCGCAGAACATCAAGAGCGCCAAGCGCATGGTCGAGCGGTCCCGCCCGGTGGTCTGGGACGTCCTCGAAGAGGTCATCACCGAGCACCCGGTGCTGCTCAACCGCGCGCCGACACTGCACCGCCTGGGGATCCAGGCCTTCGAGCCGCAGCTGGTCGAGGGCAAGGCCATCCAGATCCACCCGCTGGTGTGCACCGCGTTCAACGCCGACTTCGACGGCGACCAGATGGCGGTCCACCTGCCGCTGTCCGCCGAGGCCCAGGCCGAGGCGCGGCTGCTCATGCTGGCCAGCAACAACATCCTCAAGCCGTCCGACGGCAAGCCGGTGACCATGCCCACCCAGGACATGATCATCGGGCTGTACTACCTGACCACCCTCAAGGAGGACGGGCAGGGAGCCGGCCGGGCGTACCGCACCCCGGCCGAGGCCATCATGGCCTACGACCTGGGCGAGCTCGACCTTCAGGCGCCGATCAAGCTGCGCGTCGACGGCGATGTGCCGCCGCCGCGCGAGTGGGTCGAGCCCGAGGCCCACGAGCCGGGCGAGCCCTACGTGCTCGACACGACCCTGGGGCGCTACCTCTTCAACGAGACCACGCCCTCGGACTACCCGTTCGTGAACTACCAGGTGGGCAAGAAGCAGGTGTCCGCCCTGGTCAACGAGCTGGCCGAGAACTACCCCAAGGTCCAGGTCGCGTCCACGCTGGACGCGTTCAAGGACGCCGGGTACCACTGGGCCACCCGCTCGGGTCTGACCATCGGTATCTCCGACGTGCTCGCGCCGCCGCGCAAGACGGAGATCCTGGAGGGCCACGAGCGCCAGGCAGACAAGATCCAGCGCGAGTTCGACCGCGGTCTCATCACCGACGACGAGCGCCGCCAGGAACTCACCGAGATCTGGACCAAGGCCACCAACGAGGTCGCCAAGGACATGGAGGACAACGCTCCCGCCGACAACCCGGTGTGGATGATGGTGAACTCCGGGGCCCGAGGCAACCCGATGCAGGTGCGCCAGATCGCGGGTATCCGCGGCCTGGTGTCCAACACGCGAGGCGAGACCATCCCGCGTCCGATCAAGTCCTCCTATCGCGAGGGCCTGTCGGTGCTGGAGTACTTCATCTCCACGCACGGGCAGCGCAAGGGTCTGGCCGACACCGCGCTGCGCACGGCCGACTCCGGGTACCTGACCCGGCGCCTGGTCGACGTCGCCCAGGACGTCATCGTGCGCGAGGTCGACTGCCAGACCGACCGCTCGCTGTGGCACGAGGTCGGCGAGGAGAACGCCGCGGGCACGGTGGTGCGCAAGCACAACGTCGAGAACACCGGCTTCGGCCGGACCATCGCCGAGGACGTCGTCGTCGACGGCAAGGTCGTCGTGCCGGCCGGAACCGACACCTCCGAGCCGATCATCGACAAGCTGGTCGCCAACGGCGTCGAGCGGGTCCGCGTGCGCAGCTCGCTGACCTGCGAGGCCAAGATCGGCGTTTGCAGCACGTGCTACGGCCGCTCGATGGCGACGGGCAAGCCCGTCGACGTCGGCGAGGCCATCGGCATCATCGCGGCGCAGTCCATCGGTGAGCCCGGTACCCAGCTGACCATGCGGACCTTCCACATGGGCGGCTCGGCCGGCAAGGACATCACCCACGGTCTGCCGCGTGTGACCGAGCTGTTCGAGGCCCGCATCCCCAAGGGTGTGGCCCCGATCAGCGAGCTCGAAGGCCGCATCCGCATCGAGGACACCGAGAAGAGCCGGAAGATCATCCTCGTTCCCGACGACGGGTCCGACGAGATCTCCTACCCGGTGCCCATGCGCGCCCAGCTGCTGGTGGGCGAGGGCGACCACGTCGCCGTCGGCCAGCAGCTCATCCAGGGCGCCATCAACCCGCACGAGGTGCTGCGCATCCAGGGCCCGCGGGCCGTGCAGCAGCACCTGGTGTCGGAGGTGCAGGAGGTCTACAAGTCGCAGGGTGTCTCGATCCACGACAAGCACATCGAGATCATCGTGCGGCAGATGCTCAAGCGGGTGAACATCCTGGAGTCCGGCGACTCCGAGCTGCTGCCCGGCGAGATGGTCGAGCGGCCCAAGTTCGAGTCCATCAACCGCCGCGTCGTGGCCGAAGGCGGTCAGCCCGCGGCCGGCCGTCCGGTGCTGCTCGGCATCACCAAGGCGTCGCTGGCCACGGAGTCGTGGCTGTCGGCGGCCTCCTTCCAGGAGACCACCCGGGTGCTCACCGAGAACGCCATCCACGGCAAGAGCGACCCCTTGGTGGGCCTCAAGGAGAACGTCATCATCGGTAAGCTCATCCCGGCCGGTACCGGCTTGCCGCAGTACCGCAACGTCCGGGTCGAGCCGACCGAGGAGGCGAAGGCGTCGATGTATTCGGTGTCGGGCTACGAGGAGCCCAGCGAGTACACCTTCGGGCAGGGCTCGGGAGAGGCTGTGCCGCTGGAGGAGTACGACTTCGGGCCCTACAACAGGTGACCTGAAGAGTCGATCGGCGAATTCGCTTGGTAGAACGAGCGTCGGCGGTGGTCCACCCGTGCAGCGGGTGGGCTGCCGCCGTTCGTCGTTGCGGCTCGGCATACTTGTCGATGGGGAGAGCAGCGCTTAGGCGCGGTCGGGAGATCGAAGACAGTGACGGACAACGGGGGACAGCGGTACGTACCGCCCGACGGTGACCACGGTGCCCGCCGGGACGCCGAGGAATCGTGGTTCAGGCCGAGCGGTGACCGGCACCGGACGCAGTCCCAGTACGAGGAGACCTATCAGGAAGCCGGCGCCGCCGAGGAGGGCGAGGCGGCCCGGCCCAGCGAGGACGGACGCGCGCAGGCGCGCCCGCAGGACCCGTTCGCCCAGCACCCGCACGAGGGCGACCGGTCGCGATCGGCCTTCCCCAACAGCGGGGGTTACCCGGGCCTCGCCGGCGAGCGCCCCGGTATGGCCGAGCCCTATCCTTCGGCGCTGGGTGACCTCGGGCTGCCCGGCGACGACCCGCGCGGCGCGGCCCCCGGGCAGGAACCGCCGCCGCTCAGCCGCCCGTACACGGCACATTCGGAGCCCGGGAGCGCCGCGAACGCGCCGCGCGACCCCCGCTCCTTCGGCGAGCACGGCAGTGGTGGCACGGGAGAGCCGCCGCACCGGTCGCGGCCGGGCTACGGCGATCCGGGGGCAGGCGGCACCGGCGAGGGCAGCACCGTCGGCGGGTACCGGCTACCCGACGTCCCGGACGCCGGGTCCCAGAGCGCGCCGCTGAGCGCCGCCGAAGCCACTGGGGGATACCCCGGATTCGGCTCGACGGCGCGCCCGGCGCCCGACGGCGACCGGCCGGGCGCCCCCGGCGCCGAGTACACCGGCCCCTCCACCGACGAGCCCCGGTACTACCCGGGCTCCGGTCGCATGCAGGCCGGCCCCGGACTCGCCGACCGCCCCGCATCGGGCGAGGCCGACTCCGGGCCCGACACCGAGCCGTTCTCCGCGGGCGATGTGGGGAGCGCGGCCGATCAGGCCCAGCCGACCGACCTCCGCGGTGCCGGCACCGCTCCGCGCCCCGGCGGCGACCCCGCGTCCGTGGCGCGGGGCGAGCGCCAAGGTGCCGGGTGGCAGCCGGGGGGTACCGCCGCCGACGCCCCCTTCGGCGACCCGGGCGGACCGGCCGCCCCCGAGGCTCCGGGGCGCTACGGCTCCCCCGAGACCGCGGGTCCGGATCCGCAATGGCCGACCGGCGGGTCCTACGGGGCGGGTTCGGGTGCAGGCGCGACCGGTGCCTGGGAACGCACCTCGTTCGGTGAGCGCGAGCCCGACCGGCCCGCTCCCGCCGGACGCGCCCCCGACGACTTCCTCGGCCCGGCCGACCGGTTCGGCGCGCCGGGAGCCGAGCCGCCCGCCGGCAACCGGTCGGCGGGCACGCCCTGGCCGGCGGACCCCGCCCTCGACGCGGGCGGCGGCCCGCCGCACGGCGATGCCCGCTACGGCGAGGCGCCCTACGGCGACTTCGCCGCTTACGGCGACCGGCGCGACCTCCGCCCCGGCGCAGAGGAGCCGCGGTGGGAGCGTACCGCCACCGAATACGCGCATCAGGACGAGCGTTCCTCCTCCTACTCCTACGGCGCCGACCCCGCCGGGCCTGCCGACCCCGGCGCCGCAGGGGAGCCCCGGCGCTTCGCTTCCGGCGCCGGGTACCGGCTCGACCCCGAGTCCGGGCCGCTGCCGCGCTGGGATGCGGCGAACCCGGACCCGCCCGATCCCGCGCGCGGCAGGGCGGCCGGGGGCGATCCCGCGGCGCGGTCCGACGCGGAGCCGGACCCGGCCGGCGGCTACGACGACGAGCTGTCCCGCCCCTACTCCCACCGGATCCAGATGGAGGACGACCCGTCCTCCCGGTCGGCATACTCCTGGTCGAACCCCTCCCGGAACGAGCCGGGCCCGACCTCTCCGGAGTGGACCCCCGCTCCGTCCGACCCGGGGGCCTTCCCCTCCGAGCGGACCCCCGCTCCGTCCGACCCCGGCTTCGGGCCGGGGGCCGACCCCGGGCGGCCGGAGTCCGGCCGCGGCCCCGCCGAGCCCGGCGGCGGCCTCGGTACGGGGAGCGGCAACACGTGGGCCTTCAGCCGTGACGACACCGGGCTTCCGGAGGAGGTCCGCCAGGCCGTCGACGAGGCGCAGCGCCGGCGCCGCGAGGGCGCGCCGGAGCACACGACCAGGTTCCCGCAGTCGTGGGATGAAGGCAGCACCGGCGACCCGCCGGAGTCCGGAACCGGCGGTGCAGCATCCGAAGCGGGGCCGGGCGCCGACCTCGGCGACGACCCGCTATCGGCGATCGCGGCTCAGCAGGCGCGCGCCCGCGGCGGCGATCCGGCTCGCGGCGCCCCCTACTCCCGGGAGCCCTTCGCCCCGGGCACCGGTACCGGTGCCGACGGCGGATCGCCCGTACCGCCTACCGGGGCGGCGCCCGCTTCCGCCGACGAGCTCGGCCCCGACCTTCGCGGCGGCGACGTCTCTGCCGGCGATGAGCTGGGGCCGGACCTGCGCGGCGGCGGTCCCGCCGACGCCGCCGACGACTACGGCGAAGACCGCTATGACCGCTACGGCCGGTCGGGGCACGACGAGCGCGACGGTGGCGCGTGGTCCGGCGAGTACAACCGCGAAGCCGACTACGGCCGCGAGGCCGACTACGGGCGGTACGGCGACTACGGGCGGTACGGCGACTACGGGCGCGATGGCGAGTACGGCCGCGGCGAGGCCGCGGGCGCGCCCGCATCGGAGTACGGTCCGGGCACCGACGCCGGATTCGGGCACGACCCCCACGCCCCGGCGTCCGGCGCCGGATACCGGCCCGGCGGCCAGGACGGTCCCGGCTCCTTCGCCGAGTCCTACCCCGAGTACGCCGACCGGCGCGGCGGCGAGCCGCCGCGCGGGGACGCCTTCCCCGGAGGGGACGGCTCCGCCTACGAGAGCCGGTCCGCCTCGGGCGCACCGCCCGCCGACTACGGACGGCCGGGCGGCGCGGGTGCCGAGGGACCGGAGACGGCCGCCATGGATCTCGGCGCGTACGCCGCGGAGGCCGGACGGTACGGTTCCGGACCCGGGCAGGATGCGGACTCCTACGGTGAGGGGTACGGTGCCGCGCTCCATGCTCCGGCAAGCTACGAGGGCACGCCGCCGGAGGGCTACGGCCGCTACGGCCCCGGCGGCGAAGGGTACGGTGCCGCGCCCCACGAGTCAGGCGGCGACGAGGGCACCCCGTCCGAGGGCTACGGCGTCGATCCCGGCGCCTACGGCGAGGAGGAGCGGCGCGGCCGGTCGCCCCGCGACTCCCGCGACCCCCTGAGGGAGGAGTTCCCCGGTTTCGACCGCCCGCTCGGCGGCGCCGCCGGCGATCCCTACCCCGGCTGGGACAACATCGACCACTGGCCCGACACCGCGCCGGAGGCATCGGCCGCCCTGTGGCTGGGCATCGCCTCCCTGGTGCCGGTGATCGGCCTGTTCACCGCCGTCGCGGCCCTGGTCATGGGATCGCGGGCACGGCGTGCGATCCGGCGCTCGCAGGGCGAGCTCGAAGGACTGAACCTGGTCCGGCTGGGCACGATCCTTGCCTGGGCGGGCATCGGGCTGCTGCTGGTGGAGGTCACCGTTTACGCGGGAGTGTTCGTGCTCTCCTGACCTGACCCCGTTCCGCGCGCACCCGCGGCGGGTGCGCGCGGAGGAGGCGCGGGTGCCCGGTGCGGTCTCGAACGCACCGGGCACCGTGTCTTGCGGCACACCGGCGGGCACGCAGCAGGGAGAGT
The DNA here is from genome assembly GCF_031845375.1 of Streptomonospora wellingtoniae. Taxonomy (NCBI): domain Bacteria; kingdom Bacillati; phylum Actinomycetota; class Actinomycetes; order Streptosporangiales; family Nocardiopsidaceae; genus Streptomonospora; species Streptomonospora wellingtoniae. Next base: position 109,580 of record NZ_JAVREK010000013.1, on the reverse strand, counting down.
GGCGAGAACCCCGACCTGATGGGGGCCATTCCGCACGAGCACTCCCGAGAGCCCGTACACTAGAGGAAGACCTACGACAGCATGAGGCTGCGGAATCAGGAGTGCCGAAGCCGGCGGTCGTCATTTTGACCTGCTACAGAGCCTTCGGTACTCTGTAAATTCGTGCCCGTGAGTCGACGGGTCAGCACGTGCGCACTTTGCGAACGGCATTCGCCGGACAGTGCAGAGCGCGGCGCGTGGCACCTCCTCCCAGCGAAACGACCGCAGGGTCGGACGTTATCCGGATTCCGCCATGCTTGGGGTAGAGCGCGACACGCCCGGGTGCGGGGGTAGGGGAGGACGGGAAGTCCAGCAGGTCACAGGACACATCGGCTAAGAAGAGAACCGGCGTAGGTCACGAGAAAGACGGAGACGCGGTGCCCACCATCCAGCAGCTGGTCCGCAAGGGCCGACAGGACAAGGTCGCAAAGAACAAGACCCCGGCGCTGAAGGGGAGTCCGCAGCGTCGTGGTGTGTGCACGCGTGTCTACACCACTACGCCGAAGAAGCCGAACTCCGCCCTGCGCAAGGTCGCCCGTGTGCGGTTGAGCAGCGGGATCGAGGTCACGGCCTACATCCCCGGTATCGGACACAACCTCCAGGAGCACTCCATCGTGCTCGTGCGCGGCGGTCGTGTGAAGGACCTGCCGGGTGTCCGGTACCGGATCGTCCGCGGCTCTCTCGACACCCAGGGCGTGCGTAACCGCAAGCAGGCGCGAAGCCGTTACGGCGCTAAGAAGGAGAAGTAAGCATGCCGCGCAAGGGCCCGGCGCCGAAGCGCCAGCTCATCACCGACCCGGTCTACGGATCGCCGCTCGTCACCTCGCTGATCAACAAGGTGCTGCTCGACGGCAAGCGCTCGATCGCTCAGGGGATCGTCTACAAGGCCCTCGAAGGCGCGCGCGAGAAGACCGGCCAGGACCCGCTCGTGGTGCTCAAGCGTGCGCTGGACAACGTGAAGCCCGCCCTCGAGGTGCGCAGCCGCCGTGTCGGCGGCGCCACCTACCAGGTGCCGGTCGAGGTCCGCTCGTCCCGCAGCACGACCCTCGCTCTCCGCTGGCTGGTCACCTACTCGCGCAAGCGTCGCGAGAAGACCATGACCGAGCGGCTGTTGAACGAGCTGGTCGATGCCAGCAACGGACTGGGCGCCAGCGTCAAGCGCCGCGAGGACACCCACAAGATGGCGGAGTCGAACAAGGCCTTCGCCCACTACCGCTGGTAATCCCCGCGGCTTTATCGATACGAGACCGAGAGAAGACGAGCCCTCATGGCTACCACTGCTCTTGACCTTGCCAAGGTCCGCAACATCGGGATCATGGCGCACATCGACGCGGGTAAGACCACGACCACCGAGCGCATCCTCTTCTACACCGGCGTGAACTACAAGCTGGGTGAGGTCCATGACGGCGCGGCCACCATGGACTGGATGAAGGAGGAGCAGCAGCGGGGTATCACGATCACGTCCGCGGCTACGACCACCCACTGGGACGACCACACGATCAACATCATCGACACGCCCGGCCACGTCGACTTCACGGTCGAGGTCGAGCGTTCGCTGCGTGTGCTCGACGGCGCCGTCGCCGTGTTCGACGCCAAGGAGGGTGTCGAGCCGCAGTCGGAGCAGGTCTGGCGCCAGGCCGACCGCTACGGCGTTCCGCGGATCTGCTTCATCAACAAGATGGACAAGATCGGTGCGGAGTTCCAGCGCTGTGTCGACATGTTCTCCGACCGCCTCAGCACCAACCCGCTGCCGGTGCAGCTGCCGATCGGCGCCGAGTCGGACTTCAAGGGCGTCATCGACCTTGTGTATATGAAGGCGCTGGTCTGGAGCGAGGAGACGAAGCTGGGGGAGATGTACGACACCGTCGACATCCCCGACAGCCACGCCGAGGCCGCCCGTGAGGCCCACGACAAGATGATCGAGACGCTGGCCGAGGCCGACGACGAGATCATGGAGCTTTACCTGGAGGGCGTCGAGCCCACGATCGAGCAGGTCAAGCCGGCCATCCGGCGCGCGACGATCGCCGGCACCGCCATCCCCGTGCTGTGCGGCACCGCGTTCAAGAACAAGGGTGTGCAGCCGCTGCTCGACGCAGTGGTCGACTACCTCCCCGCACCGCTGGACGTCGAGGCCATCGAGGGCCACGACCCCAAGGACGAGTCCGAGGAGGCGTCGCTCTCCCGGCGTCCGTCCGAGGAGGAGCCCTTCTCGGCTCTGGTCTTCAAGATCATGAGCGACCCCCACCTGGGCAAGCTCACCTACATCCGGGTCTACTCGGGTGTGCTGGACACCGGCACGCAGGTCCTGAACAGCGTGAAGGGGCGCAAGGAGCGCATCGGCAAGATCTACCGGATGCACTCCAACAAGCGCGAGGAGATTCAGCGCGTGGGCGCCGGCGACATCGTCGCGGTGATGGGTCTGAAGGACACCACCACGGGCGAGACGCTGTGCGACTCCGCAAAGCCGATCGTGCTGGAGTCGATGACCTTCCCGGCGCCGGTCATTGAGGTCGCCATCGAGCCCAAGAGCAAGAGCGACCAGGAGAAGCTGGGTGTGGCCATCCAGCGACTCGTCGACGAGGACCCCTCCTTCCGGGTGTCCACCGACGACGAGACCGGCCAGACGGTCATCTCGGGCATGGGGGAACTGCACCTCGAGGTGTTCGTGCACCGCATGCGCGACGAGTTCAAGGTCGAGGCGAACATCGGCCGTCCGCAGGTGGCCTACCGCGAGACCATTCGCAAGAAGGTCGAGAAGGTCGACTACACCCACAAGAAGCAGACGGGTGGCCAGGGCCAGTTCGGCCGCGTGGTGATCGACCTGGAGCCGCTGCTGTCCGAGGACGGCGGCGACAGTGCGGGCTACGAGTTCGTCAACAACATCACGGGCGGCCGCATCCCCCGGGAGTACATCCCCTCGGTGGACGCGGGCTGCCAGGAGACTGCCGAGTTCGGCATTCTCGCCGGATACCCCCTCGTGGGGATCAAGGTGACGCTGCAGGACGGCGCGTACCACGACGTCGACTCCTCCGAGCTCGCCTTCAAGGTCGCAGGCTCCATGGCGTTCAAGGAAGCGGCGCGCAAGGCCAAGCCGGTTCTGCTCGAGCCCGTCATGGCGGTGGAGGTCACGACGCCCGACGACTACATGGGCGACGTGATCGGCGACCTGAACAGTCGGCGCGGTCAGATCCAGTCGATGGAGGAGCGCTCGGGCACCCGTGTGGTCAAGGCCCAGGTGCCCCTCTCGGAGATGTTCGGCTACGTGGGTGACCTGCGCAGCCGTACGCAGGGTCGAGCCACGTACACGATGGTGTTCGACTCCTACGCGGAGGTCCCGTCCAGCGTCGCAGAAGAGATTGTGGCGAAGGCGCGCGGCGAGTAACCGCGATACGTATCCAGTCCAGCTAGCAACCCTGTACGTCTAGGAGAAATCCAGTGGCGAAGGCCAAGTTCGAGCGGAGCAAGCCGCACGTCAACATCGGCACCATCGGTCACATCGACCACGGTAAGACCACGCTTACCGCCGCCATCACCAAGGTTCTGCACGACGCCTACCCGGCGCTGAACCCGTTCACGCCGTTCGAGGACATCGACAACGCTCCTGAGGAGCGCGAGCGCGGTATCACCATCTCCGTCGCGCACGTCGAGTACGAGACCGAGCAGCGCCACTACGCGCACGTGGACTGCCCCGGCCACGCCGACTACGTGAAGAACATGATCACCGGTGCGGCGCAGATGGACGGTGCCATCCTGGTCGTGGCGGCCACCGACGGCCCGATGCCCCAGACCAAGGAGCACGTGCTCCTGGCCCGCCAGGTCGGCGTACCCTACATCGTGGTCGCGCTGAACAAGGCCGACATGGTCGACGACGAGGAGATCTTCGACCTGGTCGAGCTGGAGGTCCGCGAGCTTCTCAACGAGTACGAGTTCCCGGGCGACGAGGTTCCGGTCGTGAAGGTCTCCGCGCTGAAGGCGATGGAGGGCGACGCCGAGTGGAGCCAGAACGTCCTCGAGCTCATGAAGGCCGTTGACGAGAAGATCCCGAACCCCGAGCGCGACGTCGACAAGCCGTTCCTGATGCCGATCGAGGACGTCTTCTCGATCACCGGCCGCGGGACCGTCGTCACCGGCCGCGTCGAGCGCGGTGTCATCAACGTCAGCGAGACCGTCGACATCGTCGGCATCAAGGAAGACAAGCAGACCACCACCGTCACCGGTGTGGAGATGTTCCGCAAGCTGCTCGACCAGGGCCAGGCGGGCGACAACGTCGGGCTGCTGCTGCGCGGCACCAAGCGCGAGGACGTCGAGCGCGGGCAGGTCGTCATCAAGCCCGGCACGACGACCCCGCACACCCAGTTCGAGGCGCAGGTCGTCATCCTGTCCAAGGACGAGGGCGGCCGCCACACGCCCTTCTTCAACAACTACCGTCCGCAGTTCTACTTCCGCACGACCGACGTCACCGGCGTCGTCACGCTGCCGGAGGGCACGGACATGGTCATGCCCGGTGACAACACCGAGATGTCCGTCCAGCTCATCCAGCCGGTCGCGATGGAAGAGGGCCTGCGGTTCGCCATCCGCGAGGGTGGCCGGACCGTCGGCGCGGGCCGAGTGACCAAGATCATCAAGTAGCACGGACGTGCGGGGGCGGATCCGGCGGCGACGCCGGCACCGCCCCCGGGGGCGGCCGGGCCGCGTGAGACCGGCCCCGGCCGCCCCCGACTTGACCGACGTCATCGGGCTCTGTAGCGGTGATGCGCCTCAGGGGACAGCCCTGTTGCAGATTCTCAGGTGAATAGAGCCACCCAAGGGCAAACCCCTGCGGGGCACGTGCCGGCGGCAGCCGGCGCCGCGCCTCTACGGACACTAAGCGAAGGACGAAAAGGCCACCATGGCGGGACAGAAGATCCGCATTCGGCTCAAAGCCTATGACCATGAGGTCATCGACAGCTCTGCTCGCAAGATCGTCGAGACCGTGACGCGGACTGGTGCGAGCGTCGCTGGCCCGGTGCCGTTGCCGACGGAGAAGAACGTTTACTGTGTCATCCGCTCGCCGCACAAGTACAAGGACTCGCGCGAGCACTTCGAGATGCGCACACACAAGCGGCTGATCGACATCATCGACCCGACGCCGAAGACCGTCGACTCGCTCATGCGGCTCGACCTCCCGGCCGGCGTCGACATCGAGATCAAGCTTTAAAGGACGCACTGACATGGCCACCAAGCAGATCACGGGAGTACTGGGCGAGAAGCTCGGCATGACCCAGGTCTTCGACGACGCGGGCAGGATCGTGCCCGTGACGGTTCTGAAGGCCGGTCCGTGCGTCGTGACGCGCGTCCGTACTCCGGAGACCGATGGCTACTCCGCCATCCAGATCGGCTACGGGAAGATCAACCCGCGCAAGGTGAACAAGCCGCTCGGCGACTACCTGCGCAAGCACGATCTGACCCCGCGCCGCCACTACGTCGAGGTTCGTACCGCCGACGCCGCCGAGTACGAGCTCGGCCAGGAGCTCACCGCCGACGCCTTCGAGGTCGGCGGGTTCGTCGACATCACCGGCAAGAGCAAGGGCAAGGGCTTCGCCGGCGGGATGAAGCGCCACGGCTTCCGCGGCCTGAGCGCCACCCACGGCACCCAGCGCAAGCACCGCTCGCCCGGCGCTATCGGCGGCTGCGCCACGCCCGGGCGCGTGTTCAAGGGCACCCGGATGGCCGGGCGGATGGGCAACGTGCGCAAGACCATCCAGAACCTCTCCGTCCACTCGGTGGACGCGGAGAAGGGTCTGATCATGGTCAAGGGCTCGGTTCCCGGTCCGAACGGCGGACTGGTGCTCGTCCGCACCGCCGTGAAGGGGGGTAACTAAGCCATGGCTTCGACCATCAAGGTGAAGGACGCCCAGGGCAAGGCCGGCCGCAGCGTCGAGCTGCCCGAGGCGATCTTCGACCAGAAGGCGAACATCCCGCTGATGCACCAGGTCGTGCTGAGCCAGGAGGCCGCCGGCCGCCAGGGCACGCACGCGACCAAGACCCGCGGCATGGTCCGCGGCGGGGGCAAGAAGCCCTACCGCCAGAAGGGCACCGGCCGCGCCCGCCAGGGCTCGACCCGCGCTCCGCAGTTCGTGGGCGGCGGCACGGTCCACGGACCCCAGCCGCGCGACTACACGCAGCGGACTCCCAAGAAGATGAAGGCCGCGGCGCTGCGCGGCGCGCTCTCCGACCGCGCCCGCCACGACCGCGTGCACATCCTCAGCGAGTTCGTGGGTGAGGACGTCGCCACCAAGCGCACCCAGACCGCGCTGAAAGCGCTGCGCCAGGTCACGGCCTCCGCCAAGGTGCTGGTCGTGCTGGAGCGCGCGGACGAGCGCAACCGGCTCGCCCTGCGCAACGTGCCCGAGGTGCACATCCTCAACGCCGACCAGGTGAACACCCGCGACGTCCTCTACTGCGACGACGTGGTCTTCACCGAGCAGGGCTACGAGGAGTTCCTGGCCCACGCTCAGGGCACCGCCAAGGCGGTGCGCGAGTCGCAGGAGGAGGACCAGTGAGGATCCCCGACCCTCGGGACATCATCGTCGAGCCGGTGATCTCCGAGAAGAGCTACGGGCTCATGGACCAGAACAAGTACACGTTCCTGGTCCAGCCCACGGCCAACAAGACGCAGATCAAGATCGCTGTGGAGAAGATCTTCGAGGTGAAGGTCACCAGCGTGAACACGATCAACCGTCCGGGCAAGCGGAAGCGGACCCGCTTCGGGTACGGCAAGCGCCCCGACACCAAGCGGGCGATCGTGAGCCTGCGCGACGGCGACAGGATCGACATTTTCGGCGTGTGAGCGTTTCGCCGCACAGGCGAGCCGGTCCCCCGAGCGATCGCAACGAGTAATACGCAAAGGAATGCGCGAAGAAGATGGGCATTCGTAAGTACAAGCCGACCTCACCAGGTCGCCGCGGCGGAAGCGTGGCCGACTTCGTCGAGATCACGCGCGACCACCCGGAGAAGTCGCTGGTGCGGCCGCTCCACTCCAAGGGCGGTCGCAACGGCAAGGGCCGCATCACCGCCCGCCACCAGGGCGGCGGCCACAAGCGGGCCTACCGGGTCATCGACTTCCGCCGCCACGACAAGGACGGCGTCCCCGCCAAGGTCGCCCACATCGAGTACGACCCCAACCGCACCGCGCGGATCGCGCTGCTGCACTACGTGGACGGCGAGAAGCGCTACATTCTGGCGCCCGCCGGCCTCAAGCAGGGCGCCCGCGTGGAGAACGGCCCCAACTCCGACATCAAGCCGGGCAACTGCCTCCCGCTGCGCAACATCCCCACGGGTACGTTCGTGCACGCGGTCGAGCTGAAGCCCGGCGGCGGCGCGAAGCTGGGCCGGTCGGCCGGGTCGCAGATCCAGCTGCTGGCCAAGGAGGGCGCCTACGCCACGCTGCGCATGCCTTCCGGCGAGATGCGCCAGGTCGAGGTGACCTGCCGCGCCACCGTCGGCCAGGTGGGCAACGCCGAGCAGTCCAACATCAACTGGGGCAAGGCCGGGCGCAACCGCTGGCGGGGCAAGCGCCCCACCGTTCGCGGTGTCGCCATGAACCCGGTCGACCACCCGCTCGGCGGTGGCGAAGGCAAGAGCTCGGGCGGCCGGCACCCGGTCAGCCCCTGGGGCAAGCCCGAGGGGCGCACCCGCAGGCCGAACAAGCCCAGTGACCGGCTCATCGTGCGTCGGCGTAGCAAGAAGAAGCGGTAAGGAGCACGTCTGATGCCACGTAGCCTTAAGAAGGGCCCCTTCGTCGACGGCCACCTGATCAAGAAGGTGGAAGACCAGAACGAGAAGGGCACCAAGAACGTCATCAAGACGTGGTCGCGGCGTTCCATGGTCGTTCCCGAGATGATCGGGCACACCATCGCCGTCCACGACGGCCGCAAGCACGTCCCGGTGTTCGTCTCCGAGTCGATGGTCGGTCACAAGCTCGGCGAGTTCGCTCCCACGCGCACTTTCCGCAGCCACGTCAAGGAAGACCGCCGTAGCCGCCGCTAGCGGTTGCATGAGGAGTAAGAGCCATTACCCCACGGTGCGTGGGGGTGATTTCCGTGAGCGAGGGAAAAGCGATGGGAACGAGGGCACAGGCACGGTTCGTCCGTGTTACGCCCCGAAAGGCCCGCCGGGTGGTGGACCTTATTCGCGGCTTGCCTGCTGACGAGGCACAGGCGGTGCTCCGGTTCGCGCCGCAGGCGGCGAGCGAACCGGTGGGCAAGGTGCTCGCGAGCGCCATCGCCAATGCCGAGCACAACGACAAGCTGGACCGCGAGACGCTGGTGGTCGGTGGCGCTTGGGTGGACGAGGGTCCGACCCTGAAGCGCATCCGGCCGCGCGGCTTCGGCCGCGCGTTCCGGGTCACCAAGCGGACGAGCCACATCACTGTGGTCGTTGAGCCGCGTGAGACCGCGGGCGCCTCGTCGACCAAGACGAAGGAGAGGACCCGATAGTGGGGCAGAAGGTCAACCCGCACGGGTTCCGACTCGGCGTTACCACCGACTACAAGACCCGGTGGTATGCCGACAAGCTGTACAAGGACTACGTCAAGGAAGACGTGGCCATCCGCCGGATGCTGAACCGCGGCATGGAGCGCGCCGGGATCTCCAAGGTCGAGATCGAGCGCACCCGTGAGCGCGTCCGGGTCGACATCCACACCGCCCGGCCGGGCATCGTCATCGGCCGTCGCGGTTCGGAGGCCGACCGCATCCGAGCCGACCTCGAGAAGCTGACCAACAAGAAGCAGGTCCAGCTCAACATCCTCGAGGTCAAGAACCCGGAGACCGACGCTCAGCTCGTCGCTCAGGGTGTGGCGGAGCAGCTGTCCAGCCGAGTCGCGTTCCGTCGGGCCATGCGCAAGGCAATGCAGAGTGCGATGAAGAGCGGCGCCAAGGGCATCCGCATCCAGTGCGGGGGCCGCCTCGGCGGTGCCGAGATGTCGCGTTCGGAGTTCTACCGCGAGGGCCGCGTGCCCCTGCACACGCTCCGCGCCGACATCGACTACGGCTTCTTCGAGGCCCGCACCACCTTCGGCCGGATCGGCGTGAAGGTGTGGATCTACAAGGGCGACGCTCCCGCGACCCGCGCCGAGCGCGAGGCGGCCCAGGCCGCGCAGCGCGCTCCGGGCGGTGGCGGCGGCGGTGGCGCAGGCCAGCGCCGTGAGCGCCCCGGGCGGCGCCGCCGCGGCGGCCAGCAGGGCGATGCCAAGGCCGGTGCCGGTGCCGAGTCCGCGCAGGGCGCGGAGAAGTCCGGGAACGAGGGGAGCTGACCGATGCTGATTCCCCGCAAGATCAAGTACCGCAAGCAGCACCACCCCGACCTGACGGGGCGGGCCAAGGGCGGCACGAAGGTCAACTTCGGCGAGTACGGCATCCAGGCACTGGACGCCGCCTACGTCACCAACCGGCAGATCGAGGCCGCCCGTATCGCCATGACGCGGCACATCCGCCGTGGCGGCAAGGTGTGGATCAACATCTTCCCGGACCGCCCCATCACCAAGAAGCCGGCCGAGACCCGCATGGGCTCCGGCAAGGGTTCGCCCGAGTGGTGGGTGGCGCCGGTCAAGCCCGGGCGCGTCATGTTCGAGCTGTCGGGTGTGCCGGAGCCGATCGCCAAGGAGGCCATGCGCCGGGCGATGCACAAGCTGCCCATGAAGTGCAAGTTCGTGAAGCGCGAAGTGGAGGCGTGATGGCGAAGTCCCTGACCGCCCAGGAACTGCGCGGCCAGTCCGTCGAGGACCTGGTGGGCAAGCTCAAGGAGGCGAAGGAGGAGCTGTTCAACCTTCGCTTCCAGGCCGCCACCGGGCAGCTGGACAACCACAGCCGGCTGCGCACCGTCAAGCGTGAGATCGCCCGGATCTACACGGTCATGCGCGAGCACGAGCTCGGAATCATGCCGCTTACCGGTGAGTCGGCTGAGAAGACGAAGGAAGCAGCCGAATGAGCGAGACCACGCAGAGTTCGACGCGGAACTACCGCAAGGTGCGCGAGGGCTACGTCGTCAGCGACAAGATGTCCAAGACGGTCGTCGTCGAGGTCGAGGACCGCGTGAAGCACTCGCTTTACGGCAAGGTCATCCGCCGCACCACCAAGTACAAGGCCCACGACGAGGGTGAGACCTGCGGCATCGGCGACCGGGTCCGCATGATGGAGACCCGGCCGATGTCCGCGACCAAGCGCTGGCGCGTCGTGGAGATCCTGGAGAAGGCCAAGTAACCCCCGGATCCGGCGGCCGGTTCGTGGAGATCGGCCGCCCCAGGGGTGTGACCACCTAGCAGCGCGGGCCCTGGCGGGCCACGCGCGCACAAATCAGGAGCAGACGTGATTCAGCAGGAGTCGCGACTCAAGGTCGCCGACAACACGGGGGCCAAGGAGATCTTGACCATCCGTGTCCTCGGCGGCTCGGGTCGGCGCTACGCGGGCATCGGCGACACCATCGTGGCGACAGTCAAGGACGCCCTCCCCGCCGCGGGCGTGAAGAAGGGCGATGTCGTCAAGGCCGTGATCGTGCGCACTTCCAAGGAGCGCCGCCGGCCCGACGGCTCCTACATCCGCTTCGATGAGAACGCCGCCGTGCTCATCAAGGACGGTGGGGACCCGCGCGGCACCCGCATCTTCGGACCGGTCGGCCGCGAACTGCGGGACAAGAAGTACATGCGCATCATCTCGCTAGCGCCGGAGGTGCTCTAGGCGATGAAGATCAAGAAGGACGACGAGGTCGTCGTCATCGCCGGCAAGGACAAGGGTGCCACCGGGAAGGTCATCAAGGCCCTGCCCCGGGAGCAGCGTGTCGTCGTCGAGGGCGTCAACCTCATCAAGAAGCACAAGCGGGCGAACCCGGCGGGCGGCCAGCAGGGCGAGGTCGTCACCATGGAGGCCCCGATCCACGTGAGCAACGTCGCGATCGTGGACGACGGCCAGCCCACTCGCGTCGGCTACCGCTTCGAGGAAGACGGAACCAAGGTTCGGATCTCCCGCCGTACCGGTAAGGACATCTGATGACGGTCGACACTGAGACCTCCGCCCCGAAGGCCCCGGAGCTGCCGCGGCTGAAGGAGAAGTACCGCTCGGAGATCATCCCGGCCCTGCGCGAGGAGTTCGGGATCGGCAACATCATGCAGATCCCCGGTCTTACCAAGATCGTGGTGAACATGGGTGTGGGCGACGCCGCGCGCGACGCCAAGCTGATCCAGGGCGCGGTGAACGACCTCTCGCTGATCACCGGCCAGAAGCCGCGGATCAACCGGGCGAAGAACTCGATCGCGCAGTTCAAGCTGCGCGAAGGCATGCCGATCGGCGCCAGCGTCACGCTGCGCGGCGACCGGATGTGGGAGTTCCTCGACCGGCTGCTCTCGCTGGCTCTGCCCCGGATCCGCGACTTCCGCGGGCTCTCGCCCAAGCAGTTCGACGGGCGCGGGAACTACACCTTCGGGCTGACCGAGCAGGTCATGTTCCACGAGATCGACCCCGACAAGGTCGACCGGCAGCGCGGAATGGACATCACGGTCGTCACCTCGGCGACCATCGACGACGAGGGGCGCAGCCTGCTGAAGCGGCTCGGCTTCCCCTTCAAGGAGTCCTAGGGGAGACCATGGCTAAGAAGGCTCTGATCGCCAAGGCGAACCGCAAGCAGAAGTTCGGCGTTCGCGCATATACTCGGTGCTCGCGGTGCGGCCGTCCGCGCGCCGTCTTCAGGAAGTTCGGCCTGTGCCGTATCTGCTTCCGCGAGATGGCCCACCGCGGCGAGCTCCCCGGCATCGCCAAGGCGAGCTGGTAGGCCTCCTGCGCCCGTGCCCGCCGGACCAGCGCTACGGTGCGCGGTCCTCGGCGGGCACAGGCGCGGCCGCTCCGGCGGCCGCCTGCTCGCACAGCGGACTGTAGGAATCGCGGTCCCGGCCCGGCCGGGACCGCGAGCGAGAACCGACACCAACCGACAGGGCACGGCGCCGAGTACATCGGCGCGGTGTCCATGACCACGCCGTAGGTCCTAGAGGAGCCCGCGTCCGGCGCGGGAACAGGCACTGAAGGGAAGCGCCTGTCCTTGGGGAAACCGCGGTGAGGAAGGGCCTATCGGCCATGACGATGACCGACCCGATCGCAGACATGCTTACGCGTCTGCGTAACGCGAATTCGGCTTACCACGACAGCGTGGTCATGCCGTATTCCAAGATCAAGGCGCACATCGCCGAGATCCTCCAGCAGGAGGGCTTCGTGCAGGGCTGGCGCGCAGAGGACGCCACCGTGGGCAAGAGCCTCGTGGTGGAGCTCAAGTACGGCCCCACGCGCGAGCGCTCCATCGCCGGCGTGCGGCGGGTCTCCAAGCCCGGCCTGCGCGTCTACGCGAAGAAGGACAACCTTCCGCGCGTGCTGGGAGGCCTCGGCGTCGCCATCATTTCGACGTCCGGCGGCCTGATGACCGACAAGCAGGCCAAGAAGCGCGGCGTGGGCGGCGAAGTCCTCGCCTACGTCTGGTAGAGGGAGGGATTTCGACATGTCGCGTATTGGTCGACGGCCGATCTCGGTTCCCAAGGGCGTCGAGGTCACCATCGACGGGCAGGACGTCACGGTCAAGGGCCCGAAGGGCGAGCTGAGCCACCGCGTGGCCGAGCCCATCACGATCGCCTGGGAAGAGGACGCGCTGCGCGTGGACCGGCCCGACGACAAGCCGGACAACCGCTCGCTGCACGGGCTCACCCGTGCGCTCATCGCCAACCTCGTCGAGGGTGTCTCCAACGGATACTCCAAGACGCTGGAGATCCACGGTGTCGGTTACCGCGTCCAGGCGCGGGGCTCCAACCTGGAGTTCTCCCTGGGCTACAGCCATCCGGTCGTGGTGGAGCCGCCCGAAGGCATCAGCTTCCGCGTCGAGAAGCCGACGATCCTGCACGTCGACGGCATCGACAAGCAGCTTGTGGGCCAGGTCGCCTCGAACATCCGCAACCTGCGCAGGCCCGACCCTTACAAGGCCAAGGGCGTGCGCTACCAGGGTGAGCGCATCCGCCGCAAGGCCGGAAAGGCTGGTAAGTAGTCATGGGCAAGTCCACGACGCTGACCCGCAACAAGGGGATGGCCAAGCGCGCGAGTTCCCGTGCGCGGCGCCACCTTCGGGTCCGCAAGAAGATCTCGGGCACCTCGGCGCGTCCGCGTCTGGTGGTGTTCCGCTCCTCCAAGCACATCGTCGCCCAGATCGTGGACGACACTCGGCATCACACGCTGGTGGCGGCCTCGACGCTCGACAGCGACATCCGCGGCGGCGAAGGCACCAAGTCCGAGAAGTCGCGCAAGGTCGGCGAGCTGCTTGCGCAGCGCGCGAAGGCGGCCGACATCTCGTCGGTCGTGTTCGACCGCGGCGGCTACCGGTACCACGGCCGCGTGGCCGAGCTCGCGGACGGCGCGCGCTCGGGCGGACTGGAGTTCTGATGAACCCGGTCGCAAGCATCATCACCAACGAGAAGAGGAACCACTGATGGCTGCAGCTCCGCGGCGCGGCGCCGGTGGCGAGCGGCGTGACCGCCGTGACGATCGCCGCGGCGGCGCCGCAGACAAGGGTGTCTCCTACATCGAGAAAGTCGTGACCATCAACCGGGTCGCCAAGGTGGTCAAGGGCGGTCGGCGCTTCAGCTTCACCGCCCTGGTCGTCGTCGGCGACGGCAACGGCATGGTCGGCGTCGGCTACGGGAAGGCCAAAGAGGTCCCCGCGGCCATCGCCAAGGGCGTCGAGACGGCGAAGAAGAACTTCTTCCGCGTCCCGCGCGTCCAGGGCACGATCACGCACCGGGTCCAGGGCGAGGACGCCGCAGGCGTCGTGCTCCTGCGCCCGGCCGCGCCCGGTACCGGTGTCATCGCCGGCGGCCCGGTCCGCGCGGTGCTGGAGTGCGCGGGGATCCACGACGTGCTGAGCAAGTCGCTGGGCTCGTCGAATCCGCTGAACATCGTGCACGCCACCGTCGCCGCGCTGAAGGACCTCAACCAGCCCGAGGAGATCGCCGCTCGCCGCGGTCTTCCGCTGGAGGACGTGGCTCCGGCCGCCATGCTGCGCGCCCGTGCAGAGGCGAAGGCGGGTGCCTGACCATGGCGAACAAGCTGAAGATCACCCAGGTCCGCTCCAAGATCGGCGGCAAGCAGAACCAGCGCGACACGCTGCGGTCGCTCGGACTGCGCAAGATCGGCTCGTCGGTGGTGCGTGAGGACAACCCCTCCGTCCGCGGGCAGATCAACGTCGTCGCGCACCTCGTGAACGTCGAGGAGGTCGACGCATGAGCGACTACACGCCCGACGAGCCGCTGAAGCTGCACCACCTGAAGCCGGCTCCGGGTTCCAACAAGGCCAAGATCCGCAAGGGTCGCGGCGAGGCGTCCAAGGGCAAGACCGCGGGCCGCGGCACCAAGGGCACGAAGGCCCGCTCCACGGTGCCGGCCGGGTTCGAGGGCGGCCAGATGCCCCTGATCCGGCGCGTGCCCAAGCTCAAGGGCTTCAGCAACGCCCGGTTCAAGACCACCTACCAGGTGGTCAACCTGGACCGCCTGGGCGAGCTGTACCCCGAGGGCGGGGAGGTCACCGTCGAGAGCCTGGTCGCCAAGGGAGCGGTTCGCAAGAACCAGCCCGTCAAGGTGCTGGGCGAGGGCGAGATCTCGGTCGCCGTCCAGGTGTCCGTGGACGCGTGCTCGTCGTCGGCCCGGGAGAAGATCACCGCGGCCGGTGGCAGCGTCACCGAGCGGTAGGAATGACCTACGCGTCGCGTCAGAGGCGCCTGCCGGACCTCCCACGGCGTGGGAACCGGCGGGCGCCTCTGCGCGTTCAGCGGCGGGTTGAGGTAGTTTCGAGGGCACTGCCCGCGTGCTATCGCCTCGCCACAGGGTGTGACGCCCTGTGACCTGGACGATCCTTATCCCCCCGCGATTGGCTGTTACAGTGCGATACTGCTTGACCCAAGACCTCAGGGTTCCGGGGCCTCTCCCGGGACCGACGTGCTACGACGATTCTGGATCGGCCGCGATGTCTGGAACCGGTTCCGCCGCCGAAACCTCGCAGGAGGAGACGTGCTAGGTGCGTTCATCCGTGCGTTCCGCACGCCTGACCTCCGCAACAAGCTGCTTTTCACGCTGTTCATCCTGACCGTCTTCCGGTTGGGGGCGGTGATCCCGGCGCCCGGCATCAACTCGGCCGCCATCCGCGAGCAGTTGGAGTCGGTTCAAGCGCAGGACTCCACCGGAGTCTTCACGCTGCTGAACCTCTTCAGCGGAGGCGCACTGTTCCAGCTGGCGGTCTTCGCGCTGGGGATCATGCCCTACATCACCGCGAGCATCATCATCAACCTGCTCACGGTCGTGGTTCCGCGCCTGGAGGCCCTCAAGAAGGAGGGCCAGGCCGGCCAAGGCAAGATCACCCAGTACACGCGCTATCTGACCCTGCTGCTGGCGGTCCTGCAGTCCTCCAGCATCGTCGCCATGGCGCGCACGGGGCAGTTGTTCCAGGGCCAGATCCCGGTAAGCACCTACATGCCCAACCAGGACCCGCTGACCCTGGTGACCATCGTCATCACCATGACCGCGGGCACCGGCGTGATCATGTGGTTCGGCGAGCTGATCACCGAGCGCGGGGTCGGCAACGGCATGTCGCTGCTGATCTTCACCACGGTGGTGGCGGGCTTCCCATCGGCGATGACCACGATGTTCCAGGAGCAGGAGACCTGGATCTTCGCCGTCATCTGCGTGGCGGGCCTGGTGCTCATCGCCGGCGTGGTCTTCATCGAGCAGGCGCAGCGGCGGATCCCCGTCCAGTACGCCAAGCGCATGGTGGGCCGCCGGATGTACGGCGGCAGCTCCACCTACATTCCGCTGAAGGTCAACCAGGCCGGCATCATCCCGGTGATCTTCGCGTCGTCGCTGCTGTACCTGCCGCAGCTGGCCGTGGGCCTGATGGGCCAGGACGCCGACAACCCGGTCGCCGACGTCATCAACCAGTACTTCATCTCGGGCACGCACCCGGTGTACATGGCCACGTTCTTCGTGATGATCATCGGGTTCGCGTTCTTCTACGTGGCCATCACCTTCAACCCCGCTGAAGTCGCCGACAACATGAAGAAGTACGGTGGGTTCATCCCGGGTATCCGGCCCGGACGTCCGACCGCCGAGTACCTGGACTATGTCCTCACCCGGCTGACGACGCCCGGTTCGCTGTACCTCGGGCTGATCGCTCTGCTGCCGATGATCGCGCTGGGAGCCTCCGGCGCGACACAGAACTTCCCGTTCGGCGGTACGAGCATCCTGATCATGGTCGGTGTCGGGCTGGACACGGTGAAGCAGATCGAGAGTCACCTCCAGCAGCGGAACTACGAAGGTTTCTTGCGATAGTGCGTGCCGTATTGGTGGGACCCCCGGGAGCCGGAAAAGGCACCCAGGCCCAGATCTTGGCGTCCGAATTGTCGATTCCGAAGGTGTCCACTGGCGACATCTTCCGTGCCAACGTCAGCGGTGGCACCGAGCTCGGGAAGCAGGCGAAGGCCTATATGGACCGCGGTGACCTCGTCCCCGACGAGGTCACCAACGCGATGGTCCGCGACCGGCTCAGGGGGGAGGACGCCCGGGCGGGCTTCCTGCTCGACGGCTTCCCCCGCAACGTCGCGCAGGCGGAGGAGCTGAACAAGATCCTCGACGACCTGGGCGTGCGGCTGGATGCCGTGCTGGAGCTCAAGGTCGACGAGGAGGAGATCGTCAAGCGGCTCTCCGGTCGGCGGCAGTGCCGCAACTGCAACCGCGTCCACCACGTCGAGTTCGAGCCGCCCGCGGCCGAGAGCGTGTGCGACGACTGCGGCGGAGAGCTGTTCCAGCGCGACGACGACCGCGAAGAGGTCGTCCGCCACCGCATGGAGGTCTACCGCGAGCAGACCGAGCCGCTGGTGTCCTTCTACCACGACGAGGGCACCCTGGTGGCGATCGACGCCACCGGAGGCGTGGACGCGGTGACCGAGCGGGCCAAGGCCGCGCTGCGGAGCGAAGCCTGATGTTCCGTAAGGCGGAGCCGGCGGTCCAGCTGAAGACGGCCGCCGAGATCGCGAAGATGCGCGAGGCGGGGACGGTGGTGGCGCGCACGCTCGACACGCTGCGTGCCGCCGTCGAGCCCGGCATGAGCACTCTGGATCTCGACGCCGTGGCCGAACGCTGCATCCGCGACGCCGGCGCCGTGCCTTCGTTCAAGGGCTACTACGGGTTCACCGGGTCCATCTGCGCCTCGGTGAACGAGGAGGTCGTCCACGGCATCCCGCGCGCCGGAAAGACGCTGCGCGAGGGCGACCTCGTCTCCATCGACTGCGGCGCGATCCTGGACGGCTGGCACGGCGACTCCGCGATCACCCTCGCGGTCGGCCAGGCCCGCCCGCAGGACGCGAGGCTGATGGACGTCTGCGAGGAGGCCATGTGGCGGGGTATCGCCGAGCTGCGGCCCGGTAACCGGCTGGGCGACATCGGCGCGGCCATCGACGGCTACATGCGCTCGCAGGGGCGCTTCGGCAACGTGCAGGAGTACGGCGGGCACGGCATCGGCACCGAGATGCACATGGACCCGCACGTGCTCAACTACGGGCGGCGCGGCAAGGGCCAGGACCTGGTCGAGGGCATGTGCCTGGCGATCGAGCCGATGGCCAACGCCGGAACCCGCCACGTGGTCGAGCTGGACGACGGCTGGACCGTCGTCACCCGCGACGGCGAGCGGTCGACCCACTTCGAGCACTCGGTGGCCATCACCGCCGACGGGCCGCTGGTGCTGACGGCGCGCGAGGAGAACCGCGACCGCATCACCGCGCTCGGGTTCTGCGACCCGGGCTTCTAGGCTTCCGGCCTCAGAGAGATCCGCCCGGAGCGGTCGGAACGCGCGAAGCGGTACCGGGGCCGGGTCCGTCGCCTACGATGGGCGGTGCGGGCGGGCCTGCCGTTCTCGTGCGGATGCTGGAGGAGATGGGCGATGCCGGAGTCCTCACCCGAGATGCGGGCATCCGACAGCGACCGCGACCTGGTGGCCAAGCTGCTCCAGCGGCACTTCGCCGAGGGTCGGCTCGATGGCGAGGAGTTCAACGTCCGCCTGGAGAGGGCCTACAACGCGCGTACCCGCGCCGAGTTGGAAGCGCTCACAACCGATCTGCCCGAGGGCGAGCTGATCGGTCAGCCGCCCGACGACCAGCCATCGCCGGCGCCGGTCGTCGGCGCCGAAGGCGGGCTGCTGCGCGATCCCGCGCTGGCGATCCCGTGGGCGCTGTGGGCCGGGGTGAACGTGCTGTGCTTCACCATCTGGCTGATCCTGTTCCTCACCGGAACATCCGAGGGGTATCCGTGGTTCGTGTGGGTGCTGGTTCCATGGGGTATCGTAATGGCGTTCATCACCCTGGCGCTGGCGGCCGTGAACCGCGGCGGGCCGCAGAGCGGCTAGCCGCACGCATCCGCGGCCGTGCACGTGGTCCGGTGCGCTCGTGGGGCACGTCCTCGCGGCCGGTCGGCAGCACCCGCGCAAGAGGGTAGAATGGCTATGCCCACACTCGGGCTGTTGGGTCGGGCTGCCCGCCATCGCCCGCGTCCGCTCGGCGCACGCGGGTAGCTGACGCAGTCGACCTGATCTCTCAGTGTTCGCTATCGCTTCAGCAGTGCCCGGGCGCAATGCTCGGGTCATTCCGTATGTTCCCCGTTTTCCGACGGGGATGGTCCCGGTGGAGGATATGGCTAAAAAAGACGGCGCCATCGAAATCGAGGGCTCCGTTATCGAGTCCCTACCCAACGCAATGTTCCGAGTGGAGCTCGACAACGGGCACAAGGTCCTTGCCCACATCAGCGGCAAGATGCGCATGCACTACATCCGCATCCTTCCCGACGACCGAGTCGTCGTAGAGCTGAGCCCGTACGACCTGACGCGCGGGCGCATCGTTTACCGATACAAGTAGTTCGCCACCGTCGCCGGGGCCTCCGGCGGTAGCGGTGACGCACGAGTTCCATGAGTTCGGAGCCACCATGAAGGTCAAGCCGAGCGTCAAGAAGATCTGCGCCAAGTGCCGGGTGATCCGCCGCCACGGCACGATCATGGTCATCTGCTCGGACCCGCGCCACAAGCAGCGCCAGGGCTAGTTCCCCGCAGCTGCCCGGCGCGTTCTTGAGCGCAGTGCACTGACGATACGAGACTGCCCCCGCGGCCAGCTGCGGAGGCGCACAGACGGTCCTGTCCCGATCCCTCCGCGAGGAAGGGACAACCCCCGGTCGGAGGCCGGGGCCTCGTCGATGGGCGACGAGAGGGTGGGACGGGTACAACCTCCGTATAGAGAATCGAGGAGTTCGCCCATATGGCACGCATCGCCGGCGTCGACCTCCCCCGCGAGAAGCGGGTGGAGATCGCCCTCACCTACGTCTACGGGATCGGGCGCACCCGCGCGGTCGAGACCCTCCAGAACACGGGCGTCAGCTCCGAGACCCGGGTCCACGCGCTGAGCGAGGACGACCTCGTGAAGCTGCGCGACTGGATCGACGCCAACTACCAGGTCGAGGGCGACCTGCGGCGCGAGGTCCAGGGCGACATCCGCCGCAAGATGGAGATCGGCAGCTACCAGGGCATGCGCCACCGCCGCGGCCTGCCGGTGCACGGACAGCGCACGCAGACCAACGCGCGCACCCGCAAGGGCAAGAAGAAGACCGTGGCCGGCAAGAAGAAGGTCGGAAAGAAGTAAGTAGTCCGTCCTCACCGACCGGCCGCCGCGCCGATGCGGCCGGACACCGCGAACGGACCGATGATCTTGGGAGTTTTCAGGTATGCCGCCTAAGGGCCGTCAGAGCACTGCACGCAAGGTGCGCCGCAAGGAAAAGAAGAATATTTCCCATGGCCACGCGCACATCAAGAGCACCTTCAACAACACGATCGTGAGCATCACCGACCCCAACGGCGCGGTGATCTCCTGGGCCAGCTCCGGCCAGGTCGGGTTCAAGGGCTCGCGCAAGTCCACCCCGTTCGCCGCGCAGATGGCCGCCGAGGCCGCGGCCCGCCGCGCGCAGGAGCACGGGGTGCGCAAGGTCGACGTCTTCGTGAAGGGCCCCGGCTCCGGCCGCGAGACCGCGATCCGCTCCCTCACGGCGACCGGCCTGGAGGTCGGCTCCATCCAGGACGTCACGCCGGTGCCGCACAACGGCTGCCGTCCGCCGAAGCGCCGCCGGGTCTGACACCGGCGGAGCGCCGCGCTGCCACCGCGCCCTGAGGGCGTACACGGGCAGGGCAGATCGGGCCCCGCGACCGCGGGGCCGTCCAGTGGCCGTCAAATAGCGGGCGGCCCGGGGAAAGGAATCATCCACCATGTTGATCGCTCAGCGTCCGACGCTTTCCGAGGAGTCCCTCGGCGAGTTCCGGTCCAAGTTCGTCATCGAACCGCTGGAGCCGGGCTTCGGTTACACGATCGGCAACTCGCTGCGCCGCACCCTGCTGTCTTCCATCCCGGGGGCAGCGGTCACCAGCATCCGCATCGAGGGAGTCGAGCACGAGTTCACCACCGTGCCCGGCGTGAAGGAGGATGTCACCGAGCTCATCCTCAACCTCAAGGGCCTCGTCATCAGCTCCGAGCACGACGAGCCCGTGCTGATGTACCTGCGCAAGCAGGGCCCCGGTGTGGTCACCGCCGCGGACATCGCTCCGCCGGCGGGCGTCGAGGTGCACAACCCCGACCTGCACATCGCGACCCTCAACGGCAAGGGCAAGCTGGAGATGGAGCTGACGGTCGAGCGCGGCCGCGGCTACGTCTCGGCGACGCAGAACAAGCAGCCCGGCCAGGAGATCGGGCGCATCCCGATCGACTCGATCTACTCGCCGGTGCTGCGCGTCACCTACAAGGTCGAGGCCACCCGTGTGGAGCAGCGCACGGACTTCGACCGGCTGATCGTGGACATCGAGACCAAGCCCAGCATCCGGCCCCGCGACGCGGTCGCCAGCGCGGGCAAGACCCTGGTCGAGCTGTTCGGCCTGGCGCGCGAGCTCAACGTCGACGCCGAGGGCATCGACATGGGCCCCTCGCCCACGGACGCGGCCCTGGCCGCCGATCTGGCCCTGCCCATCGAGGACCTGAACCTGACGGTGCGGTCCTACAACTGCCTCAAGCGCGAGGGCATCCACACTGTGGGAGAGCTCGTCGCCCGCTCCGAGCAGGACCTTCTCGATATAAGGAACTTCGGCGCGAAGTCCATCGAAGAGGTCAAGCAGAAGCTCATCGACATGGGGCTGTCGCTGAAGGACTCCCCGCCCGGGTTCGACCCGAGCAGCGCGGCCGACTCCTACGGCTCCGAGGACGACGACGAGTCGTTCGTCGAGACGGAGCAGTACTAGAAGTAGGACGCCGGCGCTCTGCGCCGCAGTGTTTCCAAGCCGTCGCAATGGTCCCCGCCGCGCCCCCGCGGCGCGGCGGGGACCGCACCACTAGGAGAACGACACCATGCCCACGCCGACCAAGGGGCCCCGCCTGGGGGCCGGCCCGGCACATGAGCGGCACATGCTGGCGAACCTGGCGACCTCGCTGTTCCAGCACGGCCGGATCAAGACCACCGAGACCAAGGCCAAGCGGCTGCGTCCGTACGCCGAGAAGCTCATCACCCTGGGCAAGCGCGGGGACCTGCACGCTCGGCGGCAGGTGCTGACCAAGATCACCGACAAGGCCGTCGTGCACGAGCTGTTCACCGCGATCGGCCCGCGCTACGAGAACCGCAACGGCGGCTACACCCGCATCACCAAGATCGGACCGCGCAAGGGCGACAACGCCCCCATGGCCGTGATCGAGCTGGTCGAGGCCGGCCCGGCGACGCCGCCCGCCACGCGCACCTCGCAGGCCGCGGCCCAGGCGGAGCCCGCCCAGGCCGAGAAGGCCGAGGCCGCCGAGCAGGAGGCCCCGGCTCAGGAAGCCGAGGCTCAGGAAGCCGAGGCCGCCGAGGGCACCGGGCAGTCCGCCGAGTCGTCCGAAGACAAGTAGCAGCGACCAGCAGGCACTGCCGCAGGCCGCAACCGGGTGCCCGGTTCCCGCAGGACGGGACCGGGCATCTGTGCGTTGTGTGCGCCCCGGCCGGGCCCGCGCAGGAGGGTGTGGCGTCCGCGCATGGGTGAGACCGCCGAGGTCCGGCTGCGGCTGGACATCGCCTACGACGGCACCGACTTCTCCGGCTGGGCCGAGCAGCCCGACCGGCGCACCGTGCAGGGAGAGCTGCAGGCGGCGCTGAGCCGCGTCCTGCGGCTGGAGCCCGAGTACACGCGGCTGACCGTCGCGGGACGCACCGACTCGGGCGTGCACGCCCGAGGTCAGGTCGCCCACCTGGACGTACCCAAGGCCCTGTGGGCCGCGGAGGGTTCCGAGCGGCTGCTGCGACGCCTGGCGGGCGTGCTGCCGCCCGACGTGCGCGTGAGCGGCGCCGGCGCCGCGCCCGAGGGCTTCGACGCCCGCTTCTCGCCGCTGTACCGCCGCTACGTCTACCGCGTCAGCGACGCGCCCGGCGGCGTCGACCCGCTGCGGCGGCGGGAGGTGCTGTGGAACCGCCGCCCGCTCGACGTGGACGCGATGAACCGGGCGGCCGGAGGCCTGGTCGGCGAGCACGACTTCGCCGCCTACTGCCGCCGGCGCGAGGGCGCCACCACGGTCCGCGAGCTGCTGCGCCTGGAGTGGCGCCGGGAGGGCGGGCACCTCTGCGCGGCCACCGTCCAGGCAGACGCGTTCTGCCACAACATGGTGCGCGCCCTGGTCGGCGCGATGCTGGCGGTCGGCGAGGGCCGCCGCGGAGAGGACTGGCCCGCGCAGGTGCTCGGCGCCGGAGTGCGGGACTCCGCGGTCCACGTGGTCGCGCCGCACGGCCTTACCCTGGAGGAGGTCGCCTACCCGGCCCCGGAGGAGATGGCCGCCCGCGCCGCCGCCACCCGCCGCGTCCGCACCCTCCCCGCCGCACCTCCGACGTGAAGGGGGCGGCCGGGCGGGCGCCCTCCGCCCGGCCCGCCTCGCGAACGCGGCGCCCCCGGTTCTTCAGGGGGCCGGGGCCGAGGACCGAGCGCGCCCTGCCCTTCGGGCGGCCGCCGCCCCCGCGGTCACACGTTCTCGCCCAGGGAGTTCAGCGGGACGTCCAGGAAGTCTTCACTGACCTCGGCCATCTCGTCCGCGCGGCTTTCGTTGACGCGGCCGTCGCTGGCCGCCGCCAGGGAGAAGGCCAGGTAGGGGCCCCAGCGGGCGCCCGAGCCGTGGCCGCCGGCGACGCCCATCCGCTCGGCGCCACTGCCCTCCTCGCCCTTGAGGCCCGCGAACCACTGCGCGGAGCCGAGGTCCTGCTCCTGCTCCGCAGTCTGGGCCTCTTCAGGGCTGCCCATCGCCGCGATGCCGACGGTGACCGCGGTCGTCCCGTCCTCCTCGCCGACGTAGGTCGCGCGAACGATCTGCTGGCAGTTGTTGCCGGTCAGCACGTCGCCGTAGTCGCCGTGGGCGGCGGTCTGGCATTCGTCGGTGTCGTCGGTGGTACTCAGAGTGAAGGACTGGCCCGCTACCTCCACGGACTCGGGGAACAGGTCGCTGGTCTCCAGGTCCGTCGGGGTGTCGGGTGCCTCGCCGGCGGCAAGGTCGGCGCCGGAGCCCGCGCCGCTGGTCGCGATGAAGAACGCACCGCCGCCGCCCAGCAGCAGGATCGCCACGAAGCCCGCCACCAGCAGCATGTTGCCGCCGAGGAGGTTTCGGCGCCCCCCGCCGTAGTCGTCGTCGATGTCGGACAGGTCGATCTCGGCCGTGCTGTGCCCGCCCGCGCCCGCACGGGAGTCGTCGCGGAACATGGGGCGGCCGCCGAAGTCGTCCTCGACCCGGTTGACGTTCTGGGTGGCGCCGTCGTCGGCGACCGCGTTCATGTTCTGCGTGGACGCGCCGGCGTCGGCCGGGAACAGCGGTTCCTCGTCGACCCCCTCCGGGGTGGGTGTACCGGGTGCCACGACGCGGCCCTGAATGGGCTGGTTCGGGTTGTACGGCGGCTGCGGCGCGCCGGGCGGCTGCTGAGGCTGCCGGGCGCCGCCGGGCGCGCCCGGCGGCGCCTGGCCGGGATGCGGCTGTCCGGGGTTGGCGGCGCCCGGCGGGGGCGGCCACTGGCCGGCGGGGCCGCCCCCGCCGGGAGGCGGCTGCTGAGGCTGCTGCTGGTAGGGCTGCTGCGGCCCAGGCGCCTGGGCTGCCGGAAGACTCGGGCGCTGCTGCGGGCCCTGCTGGGTCATGCCGCCGGGCGCGCCGTAGCCCCCCGGCTGCTGCGGTTGCCCCTGCTGGACGGGATGACCCTGCGGCCCTGGGTGGTGGCCCTGCTGGGGCGGAGCGGCCCGGCCGGGCTGCGGCTGCCCGGGCGCGCCCGGGGGCACACCGCCCGGCTGCTGCGGACCCGCGTGGGGTGGCTGTTGGGGGCCGTGGGGGCCGTGGGGGCCGGGTTGCCCGGGCTGCTGCTGCCACGCCTGCCGGGGCCCCGAGCGCGGTCCCCCGGGCGGCTGCTGGCCGCCGGAGGGGTGCTGGTGGGGCTGCTGGGGCCCGGAGGAAGGTACCTGGCCCGGGGCGCCCGGCTGCGGCTGTTGAGGGGCGCCGGGCGGAGGGGCCTGGCCGTGCCCGGGGTAACCGGTGGGCGGCTGCGGCGCGCCGGGGTGCTGCGGCGCCGCAGCACCGCCCTGGTGGGGCTGCTGGGGCCCGGAGGGGGGAACCTGGCCCGGGGCGCCCGGCTGCGGCTGCTGAGGGGCGCCGGGCGGTACCTGTCCCCCGGAGCCCCCGCCGTGCGGCTGGGGATACGGCGGCTGCTGCCCGCCGGACGGGCCGTAGGGGGTCTGCTGGGGGTACTGGGGGTACTGGGGGTACTGGCCGGCGGGCGCCTGCGGCCCCGAAGGCCCGCCCGGCGGCGGCGCACCCCCGGGCGGGCCCGGCTGCGGTCCGGGAGGGGGCGTGTTCGGCGCCTGGGGTGCGCCGCCGGCCGGCGGCGCCATCGGGGCCAACGGGCTCTGTCCACCCGGGTCGGGCACTCCGCCGAGGAGGTCTCCGCCGTCCGCGGGCGCTCCCTGGTGCGGCTGCTGCGGCCCAGGGGACGCGGGGTTATCAGCGGAGTCCGGATGAGTGGCTCCGTGCCGCGGATCAGGGCGGCCGTCGTTCGGCTCGTTTGAATGCGGTGTGATGGCGGTACTCCGAAGACTGTCCTGGGGGAGACGGATGGGGTGGAGGGCAGGCGGTCGCCTTCTCGTCTGCCCGGCCGGGGACTGCGGTCGCGGCCGCACGCTCCCGGTCGGGCGGCCGGCGTCAGGTGGTGTCGGCGGCCCGCCGCCGCGGCGCTGCCGCCGTTCTTGTCGGCGGTTCCGGGCGGCCGCCGCGGCGGAGCAGCGCTGGGGGCGCTTCGCGCTCGACCGGTGCGATCGACGGTGCGGGCCCGAGGATAACCCCTCGGACGCCGGGTGCGCCGTTCCGGAGCCCGGAGCGGCGGGTGCGGGAGCCGCGGACGCCCGGTGGTCCGCGGCGGCGGAGCTTGCTGGTGTGGTGGCGGGTGGGACGGTCGGCGTGCGGACAAAGCACTCGCTGGGCAAGGCATAATGGAAGCGGAGTATTCATTGGTCGCCGTGCCGCTGCGGGTCCGTGCATGACTCGGCAGTGTATGATCTTCGCTCGCTTTGACCAGCAGTGCGTCCGATCGATAGTATATTCCGTTGTTGTGCGTTGAGTTGCCGTGGGCTCCCGTATGCTCTTTCGCGGGTGCAGGCCACGCATCCTCCGCACCCACTCGCCGGTTGGCCGCCCTGGCAAGGGCGTGGCACCCGGCCCAGCAATTACGAGTTCTCCATCTCCGTCCGCGGGGATGGGCCCCGCCGACTGAGACGAAGGCTTACGATCGTGCGCACATACAGCCCTAAGCCCAGCGATGTCCAGCGTCAGTGGCACGTCATCGACGCCAGCGATGTCGTGCTCGGGCGGCTGGCCAGCCACGTCGCCACTCTGCTCCGAGGCAAGCACAAGACCTACTACGCGCCGCACATCGACACCGGCGACTTCGTGATCGTCGTGAACGCCGGCAAGGTGGCGCTGACCGGCAACAAGCTGCAGCAGAAGCGCGCCTACCGGCACTCCGGTTACCCCGGCGGTCTGCGCTCGGTCGCCTACAGCGAGCTCCTTGAGAAGCACCCGGAGCGGGCCATCGAGAAGGCGGTCAAGGGCATGCTGCCGAAGGGCTCTCTGGGCCGCCAGATGGCCAAGAAGCTCAAGGTCTACGCCGGGGCGGAGCACCCGCACCAGGCGCAGCAGCCGGTGCCCTACGAGTTGAAGAAGATCGATCAGCCCGCCTAGGCGTTCGCGAGACTGAAGGAAGTACGAGGAGAACCGTGGTCGAGCCGACCGGTATCGAAGACGTCGCAACTCAGGACTTCGAGGGGAATTCCGAGGACTTCCCTGCTGAGTACACCAGCGAGACCCCCGAGGGCGCGGCCGCCGGGTACGTCCCGACCGCTTCCGGCCCGGGTGCCGGCACGGGTCGGCGCAAGCAGGCGATCGCCCGCGTCCGCATCACGCCCGGATCGGGTGAGTGGAAGGTCAACGGCAAGTCGCTGGAGGACTACTTCCCCGACAAGGTGCACCAGCAGGTCATCAAGGAGCCGCTGGTCGCCCTTGGCTTCGAGGGTGCCTATGACGTCTTCGCCCGGCTCAACGGCGGTGGCCCCAGCGGCCAGGCCGGTGCGCTGCGCCACGGCCTCGCCCGCGCCCTCTCCGGGCTGGACGCCGAGAACAACCGCCCGGTGCTGAAGAAGGGCGGCTTCCTCACCCGCGACGACCGCGAGGTCGAGCGGAAGAAGGCCGGCCTGAAGAAGGCCCGCAAGGCTCCGCAGTACTCCAAGCGCTAAGCGCTCGGCCGCGACGCCGCCGGCTCCGGTCGGCGCGTCCGGTCACGGCCCGCCTTTCCTCCGGAGTGTTCCGGCTGGTCTGAGCGGGCCGTACGTTTTTCGCCGGTGCATCCTGATTCGGCGCATTCGTGCGGGTACCTCGGCCGACCGGGCTACCGTCCCGGCGGTCGCGGGGCCGTGGGGGATGGGTCCGGTCCGCTACTACCCAGACGAAGGGGCGATTGATCCGTGACTCGGCTGTTCGGTACCGACGGAGTCCGCGGGGTCGCGGGTCGCGACCTCACCGCCGCTCTGGCGCTGGAGCTGTCCATCGCCGCAGCGCGGGTGCTGCCAGGTGAGTACGTCGTCGGGGAGCGCCCCATAGCGGTCGTGGGCCGCGACCCCCGGGCCTCGGGCGAGTTCCTGGAGGCCGCGGTCGTCGCCGGGCTCGCGAGCGCCGGTGTGGACGTCGTGCGGCTGGGAGTGCTGCCCACGCCGGCTGTCGCCCATCTCACCGCCGAGATGGACGCCGACTTCGGCGTGATGCTCTCGGCGAGTCACAACCCGGCGCCCGACAACGGCATCAAGTTCTTCGGACGCGGCGGGCACAAGCTTCCCGACGCCGTCGAGGACGACATCGCCGCGGCCCTGAAGGATCCCGCCGAGGGTGCCGTCGGCCCGGGCGTGGGGCGCGTCACCGACGCCGCCGACAGCGCCGAGCGCTACATCCGCCACGTGGTGGGCACGGTCCCGCACCGGCTGGACGGGCTGCGCGTGGTGGTCGACTGCGCCAAAGGGGCCGCCTCCGCGGTCTCACCCGAGGCGCTGCGGCGCGCGGGCGCCGACGTCGTCACCCTGCACGACGACCCCGACGGGCTGAACATCAACCACGACTGCGGCTCGACCCACCTGGACGACCTGCGCGCCGCCGTGGTCGGCCACGGGGCCGACGCCGGCATCGCCCACGACGGCGACGCCGACCGCTGCCTGGCGGTGGCCGCCGACGGTTCGGTGGTCGACGGCGACCAGATTATGGGCATCCTCGCGCTGGAGCTGCACGAATCCGGCCGGCTTGCGGAGGACACCCTGGTCATCACGGTGATGTCCAACCTCGGGCTGAAGCTGGCCATGCGCGAGGCGGGGATCACGGTGGTCGAGACCCCCGTGGGCGACCGCTACGTGCTGGAGGCGATGCGCGAGGGGGGCTACTCGCTGGGGGGCGAGCAGTCCGGCCACGTGGTGATCACCAACCACGCCACCACCGGCGACGGCCTGCTGACGGCGCTGCACCTGCTGAGCGCGATGAGCCGCCGCGGCCTGGGACTGGACGAGCTGGCCAAGGTGATGACCCGGCTGCCGCAGGTCCTGATCAACGTGCGCGGGGTGGACAAGGCCCGCGCGAAGTCCTCGGAGGCGCTGGCCGAGGCCGTGTCCGCCGCGGAGGCCGAGCTGGGCGAGACCGGCCGCGTGCTGATCCGTCCCAGCGGCACCGAGCCGATGGTCCGGGTCATGGTCGAGGCGGCCGCCGAGGCGCACGCTCACGAGGTCGCCGAGCGCCTCGCCGGAGTGGTGCGCGAGGACCTGGAGATCAGCTAGGCGCTGTCGGGGTCCCAGGCGCCTAACCCCGTTGATCTTGTAGCTATCGTGAAGGAAAACGATTTCCGTTTGCGATGGCTACAAGATCGACGGCGATGTGCCGGTGTCGTGGGCGCTGACCGGGACGACCAGCGGCGTGCCCGAGACGGGGTCGGGGACCACAGCGCACCGCAGTCCGAAGACCTCGGCTAGCAGCTCGGGGGTGAGGACTTCCTCGGCCGGGCCCTCGGCGCGGACCGCGCCCCGGGACATGGCGACCAGCCGGTGGGCGTAGCGCGCGGCCAGGTTCAAATCGTGCAGCACCATCACCACGGTGCGCCCGTGCCGCTCGTTGAGCTCGCGAACCAGGTCCAGCACCTCGATCTGGTGGGCGAGGTCGAGGAAGGTGGTGGGCTCGTCCAGCAGCAGCAGATCGGTCTCCTGGGCCAGGGCCATGGAAATCCACGCGCGCTGGCGCTGGCCCCCCGACAGCTGCTCCAGGGTGCGGTCGGCGCAGTCCAGCATCCCGGTGAGTTCCAGCGCGTGCGAGACCGCCGCACGGTCGCCCGAGGACCACTGCCGGTACCAGCTCTGGTGCGGGTGGCGTCCGCGTGCGACCAGGTCGGCGACGGCCAGTCCCGGAGGCGCCTGCGGCGACTGCGGGAGCACCGCGACGGTGCGGGCGACGTCGCGGGGAGGCACCGAGCGTATCGGGCGGCCGTCCAGCACGACGCGGCCCGCCGCGGGCCGCAGCAGTCGCCCAAGCGCCCGCAGCAGAGTGGATTTGCCGCAGCCGTTCGGGCCGATCATGGCGGTCACCGCATGGTCGGGCACCGCGAAGTCGAGGTCGCGCGAGACGACGGCGTCGCCGTAGGCCAGCGTGACCCGCTCCGCGCGCAGCCGCGCGGGCTCGCCGAGTGAGCGGTCGTCGGGGGTCATAGCCGGGCCTCCCGGTGTCGTACGACGATCAGGTACATCAGGAAGGGCGCGCCCAGCACGGCGGTGAACACGCCGACGGGGAGTTGCGTGGGCGCGAACAGCCCGGCCGCCAGCTGATCGGCGACCAGCGTCAGCGCGCCGCCGAGAAGCATCGAGGTGAACGGGGGCGGCTGGGCGCAGCGGCACACCCGCAGCGCGATCTGGGGTGCCGCCAGCGCGACGAAGTTGACCGGTCCGGCCGCCGCGGTGGCTACGCACACCAGCAGCGCGGCGACCATCAGCAGCACGAGCCGCGCTGCGCTGACCCGCACGCCCAGCCCGAGAGCGGCGTCGTCGCCCAGACCCAGCGCGCCGAGCGTGCGGCTCGCCCCTAGGGCCACCGGGATGATGACCGCGAGGGCGAGGGCGGCACCTCCGGCGCGGTCCCAGTCGGCCGCGTGCAGACTGCCGGTGATCCAGGTCTGGGCGCGTGCGGCGCTTTGCAGGTCGGTCCAGGTGATGATCCAGTAGACGAGGTTCGCGCAGGTCAGCGAGACGGCGATGCCGACCAGGAGGAGCCGGTTGCTGTGTACGCCGGCGCGCCAGGACAGCCCGAATACCGCGGCCGCCGCGGCGAGCCCGCCGGCGATCGCCCCCGCCGGGACCCCTAACTGGGCCGCGGCCCCGCTGATCCCGCCGGCGCTGCCGCCGAACACGATCACGGTGACAGCGCCGATCGCCGCGCCCCAGCCGATGCCCAGCGTGTCGGGGCTTGCCAGCGGGTTGCGGGCGAGGGACTGCAGGACGGCACCGGAGAGCCCCAGCGCGAAGCCGACGAGGGCGCCGGTGAGCGCGCGCGGCATGCGCAGTTCGAGGACGATGAAGCGCTGGCCGGAGTCACCCCCTCCCAGGAGTACCGCCGCGACCTCGGACAGGCCCACGTCGCTTGAGTCGAAGGCCACCAGGGCCCGCAGGAAGGCGGCGGTCAGCAGCGCGGCGACCCCGAGGCACACCAGGGCCGCGCGGGGCCGCCAGGGCCACGACGCGGCGCCGATGCGCAGCGCCGGGCGGTCCAGCCCGGAGCCGGGCGGCGGGCGGCGCGCCGACTCGGGGGCGGGAGCGGGCGCTCTCACAGTTCGATCAGCCTCCTGCGGCGCACCAGCGCGATGAAGAAGGGGCCGCCCATGACGGCGAGCACGATTCCCACCTCGACCTCGCCGGAGCCGCGCACGACGCGTCCCACCACGTCGGCGGCGAGGATGAGCGCGGCGCCGCAGAGCGCCGCGTAGGGCACCATCCACCGGTGGTCGGGCCCGGTGACGGCGCGCGCGGCGTGCGGCGCCATCAGGCCCAGGAACCCGATCGGTCCGGCGGCGGCGACGGCTGCGCCGCACAGCAGTGCGATGGCGGCGACGCCGGAGGCGCGGATCAGCCGCACCCGGTGCCCCAGGGCGGTGGCGACGTCGTCGCCCAGCGCCAGGGCGTTCATGCCGCGCGTCCCGGCCAGCGCCAGTGCCGCGCCGGCGGCGGCGAAGGGCAGGATCTGGTGCACGACCTCCGCGGGGCGGCCGCTGAGCGATCCCACGCGCCAGAAGCGGTAGACCTCCAGGCTTCGCTCGTCCAGCAGGACGACGGCCGAGGTGATCGCGCTGAGGAGGGCGGTCATGGCTGCGCCGGCCAGCAGCAGGGTCATCGGCGTGGGACCGCGCGCCCCGCCGGAGGCGATCGAGAACACGGCGACGCTCGCGGCCAGCGCGCCCCCGATGGCGAACCAGACGTAGGCCGAGAGGTCGCTGAGCCCGAGCAGGAAGACGCTGAGCACGACGGCGCACGCCGCACCGTAGGCCACGCCCAGCAGGCTCGGGTCGGCGATGGGGTTGCGGGTGTGGCTCTGCATCAGGACGCCGGCCGCGCCCAGCGACGCCCCCACGACCAGGCCGAGCAGGGTGCGGGGAAGGCGCAGTCCGTGCACGATCGCGCCCGCCTCGCCGCCGTCGGGGGCCACGAGCCCGCGCCAGACCTCAGCGGGGGCGAGGCCGCGCGCGCCCACGGCGACGCTGAGCACCGTGCACAGCACGAGTGCGCCCAGCAGCAGCCCCAGGGCCGCCAGGCGGCGCCGGACCCCGGGTCCGGCGCCGGCCGCCGCGGAATCGAGGGCGCCGCGCGGCGGGGCGACCGGGCTCGTTCTCACCGCGCCAACCCTCTCCTTCGCCGACCGACTGCGAACACACGCTGGACAAAACGTCGCAAAACTCACATACTTCCAGTTTCACGACGCGAGTCGTGCATTAGGCAAGACGAACCTAATCTACCGTGAACTGCAAAGGGAGACCGATGGCGCCCACCGCTCGCCCGCGCACGACCGCGCGGATGCTCGCGACCGCATCCGCAGCCGCAGTGCTGACTCTCGCGACCGCATGCGGATCGGACGCCGGTGGCGGCGACGCCTCCCAAGGTCAGGACGGCGGCTCCGAGGGCTTCCCCGTCACCGTCGAACACGCCATGGGCGAGACGAGGATCGAGCAGCGGCCCGAGACCGTCGTGGTGCTCGACACCAGCTACCTCGACTCCGCGGTCGGCCTTCAGGCGGAGGTCGTCGGCCGCACCGCCTACTCCGACGGCGGCGGGCTGCGCGACTACCTGGGCGGCGAGGGGCGGACCTATGCCGGCGACGCCGAGGTCGTGGGAACGCTGGAGGCTCCCGACCTCGCCAAGATCGCCGAGCTGGGCCCCGACCTGATCCTCTCGGCCAAGGTCCGCCACGAGGACGTCTACGACCAGCTGTCCAAGATCGCTCCGACGGTGTTCTCCGAGACCACCGGCGCGACGTGGAAGCAGAACCACCTGCTGGCCGGCGAGGCTCTGGGCAAGGAGGACATGGCCGAGAAGCAGATCGCCGGCTACGAGGAGCGGGCCGCGAGCCTGGGCGAGGCCGTCGCCGAGGAGAACGGCGGCGAGATGCCCACCATGACGCTCGCCCGCTTCGCCGGCGAGCCGACCGTGCGCCTCTACGGGCCGGAGTCCTTCCCCGGCATCATCCAGAAGGACGTGGGCCTGCCCCGCCCCGGGGGCGCCCCGATGCCCGAGGACGGCGGCATCGCCGCCAACCTCGCCCCCGAGGAGATCCTCGACCTCGACGCCGACCACATCATGGTCTCAACGTGGGACGACGGCAGCGGGGAGGCGGCGGAGAAGGCCGAGGACTTCACATCCAACCCGCTGTGGGACCAGCTCGAAGGCGAGAAACACGAGGTCTCCGACGAGGTGTGGCTCACCTCGGTCAGTGTCCAGGGCGCCGATGCGGTGCTCGACGACATGGCCGGCGTCTTCGGCGTGCAGGCGCCCTAGCTAGCGGCGCCGGGAGAAGACAGCCGCGGAAAGGCCCGCCGGTCCCGGAGCAGGCTCCGGGACCGGCGGGCCCCGCGTGTGCAGGCGCCGACCGGGCCCCTACTCGACGGTCACGCTCTTGGCGAGGTTGCGCGGCTGGTCGACGTCGTTGCCCTTGGCCAGCGCCAGCTCGCAGGCGAACACCTGCATCGGGATCGACGAGACGATCGGCTGCAGCAGGGTCGGCACAGCCGGGATCTCGATCAGCTCGTCGGCGAAGGGCCGCACGCTCTCGTCGCCCTCCTCGGCGATGACGATCGTGCGGGCGCCGCGGGCCCGGATCTCCTGGATGTTGGACACGATCTTGTCGTGCAGCACCCCGCGCCCCTCGCGCGAGGGCACCACGACGACCACCGGAAGGCCGTCCTCGATCAGCGCGATCGGGCCGTGCTTGAGCTCGCCGGCCGCGAAGGCCTCGGCGTGCATGTAGGCCAGCTCCTTGAGCTTGAGCGCGCCCTCCAGCGCCACGGGGTAGCCCACATGGCGGCCGAGGAAGAGCACGGTGCCCGAGTCGGCCAGCGAACGGGCGAGGTCGCGCACCGGTCCGACCGTGCCCAGGACCCTCTCCACCTGCTCGGGCATGTTGGCCAGTTGCTCGATGACGGCGTTGATCTCGTCGCCGAACTTGGTGTTGCGCACCTGGGCCAGGTACAGCCCGATCAGGTAGCAGGCCACCAGCTGGGTCAGGAACGTCTTGGTGGCCGCGACGCCCACCTCCGGTCCGGCGTGGGTGTAGAGCACGCCGTCGGACTCGCGCGGGATCGTCGATCCGTTGACGTTGCAGATCGCCAGCACGCGGGCGCGCTGCTCGCGGGCGTAGCGCACCGCCATCAGCGTGTCCATGCTCTCGCCCGACTGCGAGATGGCGATCACCATGGTCTGCCGGTTGAGGATGGGGTCGCGGTAGCGGAACTCGCTGGCGACCTCGACCTCGCACGGGACGCGGCACCAGTGCTCGATCGCGTACTTGGCGATCAGGCCCGCATGATAGGAGGTCCCGCAGGCGATGATGACGATCTTCTCGATTTCGCGGAGCTCGGACGGTGCCAGCCGCATCTCGTCGAGGGTGAGCGTCCCGTCGACGGCCACGCGGCCCAGGAGGGTGTCGGCCACCGCCTGCGGCTGCTCGACGATCTCCTTGAGCATGAAGTAGTCGTAGCCGCCCTTCTCGGCGGCCGAGGCGTCCCAGTCGACGTGGTACTCGCGCACCGGGGCGGGGTTGCCGTCGTAGTCGGTGACCGCCACCGAGTCCCGGCGCAGCTCCACCACTTGGTCCTGGCCCAGCTCGACTGCGTCGCGGGTGTGGGCGATGAAGGCGGCGACGTCGCTGGCGAGGAAGTTCTCGCCGTCGCCGCGCCCGACCACCAGCGGCGAGTTGCGGCGGGCAGCCACGACCAGGTCGGGGTCGCCTGCGTGCATCGCGACCAGGGTGAAGGCGCCCTCCAGGCGGCGGCAGACCGCGCGCATGGCGGCGGCCAGGTCGTCGCCCTGCTCCTTGACCTCCTCGCCGAGCAGGTGGGCGGCCACCTCGGTGTCGGTCTCCGAGGAGAACTTGCAGCCGCGCTCTTCCAGCTCCAGGCGCAGCGAGGCGAAGTTCTCGATGATGCCGTTGTGGATCACCGCCACCCTGTTGTCGTTGTCGACGTGGGGGTGAGCGTTGACGTCGGTCGGGGCGCCGTGGGTGGCCCAGCGGGTGTGCCCGATCCCGATGCCGTCGGCCGAGCGCGGCGCCTCGGACAGGGCCGCCTTCAGGTTGGCGAGCTTGCCGGCGCGCTTCTCGGTGTCCATCCGGCCGTCCGCCAGAACGGCGACTCCCGCGGAGTCGTACCCGCGGTACTCCAACCTTTTGAGGCCGTCGACGACGACCTCAAGCGCCGGTTGCGGCCCGACGTAGCCAACGATTCCGCACATGAGGGCAAGCGTAGGCGATGAACGGCTTCCGGCCGACCACCCGGATCCCATACCAATAAGAGTTTCCGCAGGTAAGGGTATAGACCATTTGGTGGCTGCGGTAAGACCGCGCACGTCAGAGGCCCTGTGGCGCTCCGGAGGAGCCGCCGGGTGCTCTCCGGTGAACAGCGGGAGAATTATCCGCGGTTGTCCGAGGCGGCCGACGGGTCTCGGTGCGCCGCGTGTCGGTGCGGCGACGTTAAGCAGAGGATAAAGATCGCCCAATCGCCGTGTATCGCCCCGTGTCCGTCGCCCGTCCGCACTCCGGCCGGGGCCCAGGATCGGATCCTGTCCGCTCAGCCCATCCGACGGGGACGACATGCGCAAGGCAGCAACAGGTGCACCGGCCCGCGCCGCCTGGACGGCGGCGGCGCTGGCGCTGGTGCTGGCGGGGAGCTGGCCGGCGGCCGGGCCGACCTCGGCGGAGCCCGCCGACCTGGCGGCTTCGACCGGCGGGTCCGCCGAACCGCCGCCGGAGCGCGTGCACCAGCAGGCCCCGGTTCTGGGCATCTCCAAGAGCGTCTCGCCGAACCCGATGATCGCCGGCGACGAGGCGACCTACACGGTCACGGTCACCAACAGCGGCGACGAGGCGGCCGAGGACGTCACGGTGACCGACACGCTGGACGGCGACCTCGACTTCGCCTCCTCCCCGGACTGCACCGCCTCCGGGCAGGTGGTGACCTGCGGCGGGGACGGCACGACGATCGCACCCGGAGGCTCGGCGACCTACCAGATCACCGTGCGGGTCGACCCGGGGGTCTCCGACGGCACGAACATCACCAATCCGGCGGAGGCCGCCGCCTCCAACGCCCAAGGGGCCCGGACGCAGAACATCGCGCAGACGCAGACCCTGACCGACGTGGAGATCACCAAGACCGGCGACCCGGCGACGGTGAACCCGGACGGCACCATCACCTACACGATCGTCGTCACCAACAACGGCCCCTCGGACGCGGTGGAGGTCTTCGTTCAGGACCCGACGAACGGCAACCTGACCACGATCGAGAGCCTGCCCGGCCGGTGCCCGCCGAGCGGGCTCGCCATCAGCTGCGACCTCGGCACGCTGGCCCCCGGCGACGCGGTCGAGTTGGAGGTCACCGTCTCCGTCAACCCGGGCGTCGCGCCGGGAACCGAGATCGTCAACTGCGCAACGGTCTACACCGGGTCCCGGGAATCGGACACGGGCAACAACGACTCCTGCGCCACCACCGTCGTCGGGCCGATCGGGGACGCCGAGGCCGACCTGGCGGTCGCGGAGACCGGACCGGCCACGGTGCAGCCGGACGGCACGATCACCTATGCGGTCTCGGTCACCAACAACGGTCCCGACACGGCGGAGAGCGCGGTGTTGGAGGACGCGCTCGACATCGACCACACCGCGGTCGAGACCCTGCCGCAGCAGTGCGCGGCCGTCGGCTCGTCCGTCCGGTGCTCCCTCGGGGACCTGGAAGCGGGGGAGACCGTCGAGCTCACCGTCGTCCTGCGCGTAGACGCCGACGACGAACCGGGCACGCTGATCAACAACTGCGCCGAGGCGCACACGCCGACTGCGGAGAGCACGACCGGCAACAATGCGGCGTGCGTCCAGACGGAGATCGAGGGCGGCACGCCGAGCCCGTCGCCGTCGCCGTTGCCGAGCCCGACGGACGGCCCCTCACCGTCGCCGAGTCCGACGGACGATCCCGCGCCGACACCCGGTCCCACCGACAGCCCGGCCCCCGGGCCGACGGATGAGCCGACGGAGGGCCCCGACGGCTACGGCTACGACGGCGCGGGCCCGGGCGGCGCCGCATTGCCCGTGACCGGCGCCGGCGCCGCGGCGCTCTGCGCGGCGGGTCTCCTGGCCGCCGCCTCCGGCCTCGTACTGCGCTTGACGGGTGGTTGCAGGCTCCGGACCAGCGTGTAGCCGTCCGCGCGATCGTCCGGTGGTGGTGCGGGGAAACGGCATCCCGCACCACCATCGGGCCCTTCCCTGCGCTGTCCCGGGGGAGGGCGCCGCCGTCCGAGAGGACTCGTCTAGTGTGGGCAGGCGTGGCTTCGACGAAGAACGGCTTCTCAACGCCGTATGTGGAACTCGACCGGCCGGCATGGGCGGCGCTGCGCGATACGACACCGCTCCGGCTGACTGAGGACGACCTCGAAGCGCTGCGGGGCACCACCGATCCCACGTCGCTCGACGACGTGCGCGACATCTACCTCCCGCTCTCCAGACTGCTCAACCTCTATGTCAACGCGACCCGGCAGCGGCACGCCGCGGTGCGGGGGTTCCTGGGCGAGGGCGACCAGCCGATGCCGTTCGTCATCGGCGTCGCCGGCAGTGTGGCGGTGGGCAAGTCGACCACCGCCCGCCTGCTGCGCACGCTGCTGGCGCAGTGGCCCGACCACCCGAACGTGGAGCTGGTCAGTACCGACAACTTCCTCTACCCCAACGCGGTCCTGCAGGACCGGGGCATCATGAACCGCAAGGGGTTCCCGGAGAGCTACGACCGGCGGGCGCTGGTGCGGTTCGTGTCGGAGATGAAGGCCGGCGCGCCGCGGATGGAGATCCCGGTCTACTCCCACCTCGCCTACGACCTGGTCCCCGGCGAGACGCAGACGGTGCAGCGGCCCGACATCCTCATCCTCGAAGGCATCAACGTGCTCCAGCCGCCGCTGCCGGGGCGGCTCGCGGTGGCCGACTTCTTCGACTTCTCGATCTACGTCGACGCCAAGGCGGAGCACATCCGGTCCTGGTACCTGGACCGCTTCCTGGAGCTGCGGCGCACCGCCTTCTCCGACCCGCGCTCCTACTTCCACGCCATGTCCAGCGAGCTGGACGAGGAGCAGGCCGTGGAGTTCGCGACGGGCGCGTGGCGCAGCATCAACGAGGTGAACCTGGTCGAGAACATCGCTCCCACGCGCGGGCGGGCCACCCTGGTGCTGCACAAGGGCGCCGACCACGCGGTCCGCCGGGTGCGGCTGCGCAAGACCTGATGCCTTCGAGGGCGGCGGCGCGGTCCCGGAGGCGCC
This sequence comes from Streptomonospora wellingtoniae, assembly GCF_031845375.1. Lineage (NCBI taxonomy): Bacteria > Bacillati > Actinomycetota > Actinomycetes > Streptosporangiales > Nocardiopsidaceae > Streptomonospora > Streptomonospora wellingtoniae. The sequence continues at coordinate 71,835 of NZ_JAVREK010000013.1, read as the reverse complement.
CCGGGCAGCGCCGCGCGGCACTCAGGCCGGTTCGGAGCGGGTGCCGCCGCGGTGGCCCGTCGTCGCCGAGCACGCGGCGAACGGGCCGCGGGGCGAGCGCAGCCGCTCCAGCACGGGGTCGAGGTGGTCGCGGTGCCACACGGCCGGACCGGAGGGGCCCGACACCCGGGTGTCGCACAGCTCCTCGTACGCCAGGCGCAGGGCGTGCAGCCGGCCGACCGCCTCGTGGTGCTCCCACCACGCCGGGCACCAGGGCGCGCGGCCGGCGGCGCGGTCGCCGTGCAGGTCCTCGCCCGTCCCCGCGTAGACCGGGACCAGGAACTCGTTCACCCAGGTGACCAGGGTCGCCAGCTCGCCTTTGTAGGCGTCGCGGGACATGTTGAAGATGAACGGCGGAGCCTCGTCGCCCTCCTCCTGCTCCGGCGCCGCGGCGAGTTCGGTGAGCTGCGTCTGCAACCGGATGACGTCCGCACCGAGCCGGTGCATGGCGTTCTGCAGGTGTGCCACGCGCTCGAAGAGTCCGTCCCGGTGCGTCCCGCCTTCGGTGGCGAGGCGGTCGTCTGTGGAGGTCATGCGGCAAGTCCCGTGCTGCTGTCCGTGTCCGGGACCAGCGGTCCCGGTCGAGTCGTCACATATGGGCCGGTTGCCGACACCCGGGCGCCGCGCGTGCGGAGGCGTCCGGTGCGGTGGTGCGGGCTACTTCCGACCGTATGCCACATGGCGCGCCGCACTGTCCGGCCGGGCGCGGCTCCCGGTGTCGGCAGCGGCGCCCGGGGGCAGAGGGCCGCTTCCCGCCGGGCGCTCCGCGGTCGGGGGAGTCGGGGGAAATGCGCCGAATCTGCGAATCGCGACGATTTCCATTGCCGGGGCGGTTCCCCGCCCGGGCTCGATGATCATAGGTTTGTCGCGACGGACCTACTGGTGAGGGGTGCCGGGGAGAGTACGGGGGCCTCCAGGCGCCGGGGCCGCGATTCGCGAAGGAAGCGCCATGGACTACGTCCTCGTACACGGAACCACGCAGTCCCCCCGGGGCTGGGACCGGCTCGCCGCGGCACTGGCCCGGCGAGGGCACCGGGCGGTGGCCGCCGACCTGCTGGAGGGCGGGTCCGACCTCGACGCCGACGGCTACGCGGAGATCGTCGCGAAGCAGGTCGCAACCGAGACGGCGGACCAGGCGGCACGGGAGGGGCGGGGCTCCGGCACGGGGCCCGTCGTGGTCGTGCACTCCGGTGCGGGTGCCCTGGCGTCGGCGCTGGCCACCCGCCTGGGCGCGAGCCGGGTGGTCTGGCTGGCGGCCTTCGTGCCGGACACCGTCCGCGGGCGCAGCCTGCTCAGCGAGATCCAGGGGTCCTCGGCGGAGATGTTCAGCAGCGAGTGGAGCGGTCTGGCCGCTCCGGCCACGGAGGACCCCGTGACGGCGGGCTACTTCCTCTTCCACGACGGCGACCTGGCGACACTGCGCTGGGGCCTGGACACCGTCCGGCTGTTCCAGCCGGCGCGCGTGTACGCCCAGCGGCCCCGCCCCCTCCCGGACGGTGTCGCGTCCACCTACCTGCTCCCGATGCGCGACCGCACCCTTCGCCCGCACTGGATGCGCGTCGCCGCCGAGCTGCGCCTGCGCATCAAGGCCCTGGAGGTCGACGCCGGCCACTGCCCGCACGTCTCGGCGCCCGAGGAGGTCGCCGGCATCATCGGCTGACCGGCACTCCGCCCCGAATCCGCGCCGGAACACGCCTCGTGGCGGCCCGATTCCCCCGGAGCGGCCCGGGTATCCCGGGTATCGTCCGATGAAGGCGATGAGCACGGCGATATGCCGGAAAGCACCGTGACGGGGTGACACGAATGGCTACTCTGGGCGACGAAAGCGATCCGACAGCCGGAGGTAGTGACATGGGCGTGCTCTGCCCGACCGACCCCCAGGCGCGATCGGCCTCCGAGGAAGAGCCGGAGCGGTCCCCCTCGGTCCGCGACTGGCCGATCCCTCCCCCGGAGGGCTACACCGCCGAGGACCTCGACCGGATCCCGGATCTCCCCCCGCACACCGAGCTCATCGACGGGAGCCTGGTCTTCGTGAGTCCGCAGAAACTGTTCCACATGCTGGTGATCGACCACCTGAATGCGGAGCTGAAACGACAGACGCCGCGGCAGCTCCGTTCCCGCCGCGAAATGAGTGTCATCCTCGGCCCCCGGCAGCGGCCCGAGCCCGCCCTCGTCGTCGTGGACGCCTCCGCTGAAGAGAGCTCCGACTTGACGGCGTATCGACCCGAGTCCGTCGTCCTCGCCGTCGAGGTGGTCTCCGAGGAGTCGGAGGTCCGCGACCGCGAGCGCAAGCCCCAGCTGTACGCCCAGGCGGGGATCAAGCACCACTGGCGGGTCGAGAACGAGGGCGGGCGCCCGGTCGTCTACGTCTACGAGCTGGACCCCGCCACCGGCGCCTACGTCGCCACGGGCATCCATCGCGACCGCCTGAAGCTCGCGGTGCCCTTCGACATCGACGTCGACCTCGCCGGGATCGACGACATGTGACGCCCGGCACGGGTAGCGGGGCGGCAGCGGTCCGCGGGCCGGGTTCTCGGGAGCCTGCGGGCTGCGGCATGCTCGCAGGAGCGCCGAACCGGGCGCGGAACCGGGCGACGAGTCGAGGAGGAGGCCCCGTGCGCAACGCACACTCCGTGGCCGCGGTGCGCAAGGCCGAGGGCGTGCTGATGGACCGGCTGCCCGAGGGTGCCCTGATGCAGCGGGCCGCCGCCGGGCTCGCGGCCGCGTGCGGGCGGATGCTCCCGCGCACGTACGGCGCGCGGGTGGTGCTGCTGGTCGGCAGCGGCGACAACGGCGGCGACGCGCTCTACGCGGGCACCCTGCTGGCGCGCCGCGGAGCCTCCGTGCGCGCGGTGCTGGCGGGCTCGCGCGTGCACGAGGGAGGGCTGGCGGCGCTGCGGGCGGTCGGCGGGCGCACCGTGGCGGCGCCGCGCGGCGGCCAGAGCGTCGGCGACTCCGCCGCGGCCGAGGAGATCGCGGCGGCCGACCTCCTCGTCGACGGCTTGGTGGGCATCGGCGGCAGCGGCGGCCTGCGCGAGCCCCACGCGGCGATCGCGGGGCTTGCGGGCGCGGTCGAGGCGCCGACGGTCGCCGTCGACCTGCCCAGCGGGATCGACGCCGACACCGGAACCGCGTCCGGCCCGGCGGTGCGGGCCGACGTCACGGTCACGTTCGGCACGTACAAGCCCGGCCTGTTCGTCGACCCCGGGGCCGAGCGCGCGGGTGTCGTGGAGCTGGTGGACATCGGGTTGGGCCCCGAGCTGCCCGGACCGGCACTGGAGTGCCCGCAGAGCGGGGACGTCTCCCGGCTGCTGCCGCGGCCCAGCGGCGAGTCCGACAAGTACCGGCGCGGCGTGCTGGCGATGGCCGTGGGCTCGGACCGCTACCGGGGCGCCGCCGTGCTGGCGGTCGGCGGCGCGATGCGCGCCGGAGTGGGCATGGTGCGCTACGCCGGGTCGGCCGGCGTCGTCGACGAGGTGCTCAGCCGCTGGCCCGAGGCGGTGGCCTCCGTGCTGGACCCGATGGACCCCCTGGCCGCGCTGCCCAGCCGGGTGGCGGCCTGGGTCGTCGGCCCCGGCCGCGGGCTGCACCCGACGGCGCAGGCCGAGCTGGAAGCCGTCGTGCAGACGGCGCTGCCGGTGCTGCTCGACGCCGACGCGGTCACCCTGGTGTCGAAGAAGCCGGAGCTCGTCCGCGAACGCTCCGCGCCCACTCTGCTCACGCCGCACGCCGGCGAGCTGGCCCGGCTGCTGCCGGGCACCGACCGCGCCGACGTCGAGGCCGACCGGTTGTCGTACGCCTCGCGTGCCGCCGACGAGTACGGGTGCACCGTCCTGCTCAAGGGCTCGACCACCGTCGTGGCGGAGCCGGAGCGCCCCGCGGTCGCCAATCCCACCGGCAGTCCGCTGCTGGCCACCGCCGGAACCGGCGACGTGCTGGCGGGCGTGACCGGCGCGTTCATGGCCGCCGGCCTGGCGCCCCGCGAAGCGGCGGCGGCGGGCGCCTATGTGCACGGCCTCGCGGCCCGGCTGGCGCGCGACGGCGCCCCCGTCTCGGCCTCGGACCTGTTCGACGCGCTTCCCGCCGCACTGGCCGAGGTCGGGTGAACGTCCCGGGGAGGGGCTACATCACCGTCGATCTTGTAGCCATCGTCACTGGAAATCGCTTTCCTTCACGATAGCTACAAGATCAACAATGGTATGCGCGAACCCCTCCGAATGCGGCGGATCGGGCGGCGGGGCGGAAGGCCGCCGCGATAGCGTAGGCGCTCGCCGCGCCACGTACCCGTGGCCGAGGCCGATCCTCTCGACACCGCCGACCGGGTCGCCGGTGACCGGCCGGGACAACGCCGTAGGGGGCTTATGGACGAGCAAGCCATGATCACCCGCGACCTCGCGCTGCGGCTCTGCGCCAACGCGACCGAGTTCGACCAGGGGTGGATCGAGGCGGACGCCAAGATCGTCGTTGCCTTCACGGCGCCGCGCGACACCGCGCTGATCCACCGGGTCGTGGCGGCCGGGCGCGCTCTGGGCGTCGGGCGGCTCCTGGTGGGCCGCACCCGAGCGGAGTTCGCCTACGAGCCGGTGACCGAAGTGGCGGCCGACACCGCCAGCGTCGTCCACGTCATCCGATCGTGGGGCGACGAGCCCACCGACGTGCTCGTGGCCGTCGAGGACTTCTCCGCGGCGGTACTCGTCACCTCGACGACGCTGACCGTGGCCGCCGGCCCGCCGGACTTCCTGCGGCCGCTGGTCGGCCCCGATCTGGAGTCGGCCCGGACGGCGTTCGCCGAAGAGGCGCGGGACAGCCGCGACCCCGAGCTGCTGCGCGCCGCCCAGGCCTACAACTGCCTGGAGCCGGGCGCCCGGCACGCGCGGAACCCGCGCGGTCCCGGCCCCGACCTCGCCGAGCGGCTGGCGGTGCGTGCGCGCTCCCTACGCGAGGGCTCGCCCGGCGCGGCCGCGGCGCTGCGCGCGCTGCGCGGCGGGTGGGCGTGGGCGATGCTGGCCGTGCTGCTGGTGGCGCCCTTCTTCGTCCCGGCGACGGCCGCCGCCGTTCCCGCGATGGCGGGCATGCTGTGGCTGCTGGCGCAGCTGGCCTGGCTGTCGCGCTCGCGGACCCTCGCGTTCTCGACGCTGGTGCGCGTACTGCTGCTGGGCGCGCTGCTGGTGTGGCCGCTCGCCGCAGCGGAGGACGCCCTGACCGCCTACGCGGGCGTCGACCGGTGGGTGGCCTACACCTACGTCGCGGTGTGGGTGGAGGAGGCGGGCAAGCTGCTGCCGCTGCTGCTGCTGGTCCGGCTGCCCGCCCGGCGCCGGTTCCGCAGGCTGGCGGCGGTGGACTACCTGCTCTTGGCGGCCGCGTCCGGTGCCGGCTTCCAGGCGGCCGAGACCCTGCTGCGTGCGCTGCCCGCCGGCGGGGCGACGACCCTGCCCTTCCCCGGCCTGGCGGCGTTGCTGCCCGGTGCGGTGGCGGTGCCGGAGTTGGGCGTGCACTTCTCCGGCCACGGCGTGCTGACGGGCCTCGTCGGTGCGGCGCTCGGACTCGCCGTCGTGGGTCGCCGGGTCTGGGGCGCGTGGCTGTGGCTGCTGCCGCCCGCGGCGTTCGCCCTGGCGGTGCTTCAGCACATGATGTTCAACGCCGCCGTCGCCGAGGCCGCACTCGGCTCGCCGCTGGAGCCCCACCCCGCCACCGCGGCCCTGTACGGCTTCACCGGCGGAGGGACCGCGGATCGGTGGCTGCTGCTGCTCCTGCTGGTGTGCGCCGTGCTGCTGGACTACCGAACGGCCCGGTGCGCCGCGGACGTGACGCCGCCGCTACCGGGGCATCCGCCGCTGCCCGGTCTGCGGCGGCGCGCCTACGGCCGGGCGATCCGCCTGGGCGTACGGGTGCCCGGCGACATCGCCCCGGTTTTCCGCCGCGCCGCGCTGCTGTGGGCCCATGCGCCGCTGCGGATGGCGCTGACGCTCTCCGACCTGCTGCACGAGGCCGCCGTGACGCTGGCCGCCGCTCGGCGCGGACCCGCCGTCCTCGGTACGGCGTGGCGGTTCCTGCGGGAGCGCCGCGCCTACGCCATGGGTGCGGCGCGGGCGGGAGAGCGGCCCTGGCGGCGGTTCCCCGCACGTGAGGACCTGCGCTCGACTGGGCACCGGCTCGGCACGGCCTTCTTCGGCTCGGCCGGAGCGGTCGCGGGGGCCTGCGCGCTGGTCGCGGTGTGCTCTGCCGTCGGCGCGTCCGGTCCGGCGGGCGCCGTCGAGGTGCACGCCGCCGCGTCCGCCGGCCGGGTTCCGTTCGCGGCCTACGCCGCCGAGGCGCTGCACCACGCCGCCGACTGGTACGGGGCCCTTCCGCCGTCGGCGCTGCCGTGGGTGTGGACGTGGGGGGCGGCGCTGCTCACCCTGCCCGCGGCGGGGTGGTCGGTGCCCCGCGCTTACCCCGACGCGGAGGCATTCCTGCGCGAGCCGTCGCGGATGGCGGGCCGGGTGCTGGGAGCGGTGGCGCCCGGGCAGGTTCCGTATGCGGCGGCCGGCCTGGCAGGGCTGCTGCTGCCGCGGGTGGCCGAGCGGCCGCTGCACCGGCCCTGAGCCCGACGTAGGCGCCACCGGGTCCACTCGGGGCCCCGGCGGCGCGTTCCGCGGCCCCCCGGCCCGGCCAGGGCTGCGGGCGCCGCCGTGCCCGAAGCCGGCGTGGCGGCCGTGCTTCTCCGCCCGCGGCCGGGCGAGCCGACCGCTCCGCCCGCCCAGCCGCGATGTGAGTCGCCCGGTTCCGGTTACGCCGGGTAGCAGCGGACCTCGGTCGCCTTGACCGCGGCCCAGACCTCGGCGCCGCCGGCCGGCCGCAGCTCGGCCAGCGCCTCGGGAGTGATGTCGGCGAGCAGCGAAAGGGCGCCCTCCAGGTGCACCCGTACCTGGTCGCCGAAGCGCTCCACACCCTCGATGCGCAGCCGCCACAGGTTGCGGGGCGTGCCGTCGGGGCGTTCCCGGTACAGGGCGACGGCGCGCGGCGGGAACGCGACGAACACCTCGCCGTCCCAGCGCTCAGGCAGTGAGACCTCCGTCGGCGCGGATTCCGCCCCGCCCGCCAGCGCGACCCGGTTGCCCCGGGCGCTGCCCCGGTACAGATTGAGCCCCACCAGCCGCGCGACGTAGCCGGTGCGCGGGTGCTGGGCGACCTCGCCGGGGGTGCCCTCTTGGACCACGCGGCCCGCTTCGAGCACGGTGATCCGGTCGGCGAGCACCATCGCGTCCAGCGGGTCGTGGGTGACCAGGACGGTTGCGCAGTCCAGGTCGGCCAGTCGGCGGCGCAGCTCAGAGCGCACCGAGGCGCGGGCGTGCACGTCCAGCGCGGCAAGCGGCTCGTCGAGCAGCAGCAGGCGCGGGCGCGCGGCCAGCGCGCGGGCCAGCGCGACCCGCTGGGCCTGGCCGCCCGAGAGCGCGCGCGGCCTCGCGGCCGCATACTCGGCAAGCCCGACCCGTTCCAGCAGTTCCGCGGCCCGCTCGCGTGCCTCGGCGCGGCCGGCGCCTTGGCAGCGGGGGCCGAAGGCGACGTTGTCCAGGGCGCTGAGATGGCCGAAGAGCAGGTAGTCCTGGAACACCATGCCCACGGGGCGGTGCTCGGTCGGCATGGTGGTGACGTCCTGGGTGTCCAGCCCGATCCGGCCGTCGGCCAGCGACTCCAGCCCGGCCAGCGCCCGCAGGGCGGTCGACTTGCCCGACCCGTTGGGGCCCAGCACGGCGACGACCTCGCCCGGCCGCGCCCGCAGTTCGGCCTCCAGTCGGAACGCGCCCCGGTCGACCACCAGGCGCGCGTCCAGCCCCCGGCGAGCGCCGCCACCGGTGTCCGCGCTGTCCATGCCGCCTCCATTCCCGGCCCCGCGTCCCCGCTCCGCTGTCACACCGCACCAACCCACCGGTCGCGCAGCGCGATCAGGATCACCAGGGACACGCCGAGCAGCACCAGGCTCAGCACGATCGCCGATTCCGGGCTCTCCTGCATGGCCAGGTACACCGCAAGAGGCATGGTCTGGGTGCGTCCGGGGAAGTTGCCGGCGAAGGTGATGGTGGCGCCGAACTCGCCGAGCGCGCGCGCCCAGGCCAGCACGCCGCCGGCGAGCACGCCGGGGGCCACCATGGGCAGCGTCACGCGGCGGAAGACGAGCGCGCGCGAGGCGCCGAGGGTGGCGGCGGCCTCCTCGTAGCGCCGGTCGGCGCCGCGCAGAGCCCCTTCGACGCTGATGACCAGGAACGGCATCGCGACGAACACTTGGGCGACCACCACGGCCGCCGATGTGAACGGCAGCGTCAGGCCGAACCACTCGTCGAGGTAGCGGCCCACGAGCCCTCGCCGCCCCAGCGCCAGCAGCAGCGCCACGCCGCCCACGACCGGCGGGATCACCAGCGGAACGGTGACCAGGGCGCGCACCACGCGGCGGCCGGGGAAGTCCGTGCGCGCCAGCAGCCACGCCAGCGGCACCCCCAGCAGCACCGCGACGGCGGTGGCGGCGGTCGCGGTGGTCAGCGACAGCCACAGCGCGCTGCGCACCTCCGGCATCAGCAGCCGTGTGCCGAGGGTGGGCCAGGGGGCGCGGGCCAGCAGTCCGGCGAACGGCAGCACCAGGAAGGCGAGCCCGACCAGAGCGGGCACGACGAGCGGCCACGGGAAGCGCCCCGAGCGCACGCGCAGCCGGCCGTCCCCGCGCGCCGCCCCGTGCAGGCTCGGGCGCGGGGACTCCTCAGGCGGTGGTGAAGCCCGCGTCATCGAAGACCCCGGCGGCGCCGTCGGAGCGGACGAACTGCGTCCACTCGCGTGCGAGCCCCGGCCGGGCCGCGTCGTCGAGCACCGCGATCGGGTAGTCGTTTGCGGCCTGCTCGGCCTCGGCTAAGGCGATGCCCTCGACGCTCCCGCTCGCGCGGACGTCGGTGCGGTAGACGAGGGCGGCGTCGACCTCGCCCAGCTCGGCCTTCGTCAGAGCGGCCTTGACGTCGCGCTCGCGCGAGACCGGCGTGAGCTCCAGGTCCGCGGCCTCCAGCACCTCGGCGGCGGCGGCGCCGCAGGGCACCTCCTCCGCGCACAGCGCGACCTTGACGCCGGAGTCGGCGAGGTCGGACAGGGACTCGACGCCCGCGGGGTTGTCCTGCGGCACGGCGATCTGCAGCGTGTTGCGTACGAAGACGACGGGATCGCCGGCGGTGGCGCCGTCGTCGGCCACCGTTTCCATGGTGCGAGTGTCGGCGGAGGCGAACACGTCCGCGGGGGCGCCCTCGGCGATCTGGTTCGCCAGCTCGAAGCTGCCCGCGAAGTTGAACTCGACCCGGGTGGCGGGGTGCTCCCGCTCGAAGCGCCCCCCCAGCTCCTCGAACGTCTCGGTCAGCGACGCCGCGGCGAACACGGTAAGGGTCCGCCCCGCCTGCCCGCCGCCCGCGCCCGCGGAGGCGTCGCCGCCTTCGACCGGAGCGCAGGCCGCGGCCGCGGCCAGCACCACTCCCGCCGCGGCGCCGGTAATCAGGCGGCTAGCCATGCCGCTGTCCCTTCGTCGGTTCGTTCTCGACGACCACGTGCGTCGACTTCACGATCGCCGAGGCCACCGAGCCGACGTCCAGCTCCAGTTCGTCGGCCGCCTCGCGGCTCATCAGCGACACCACGCGGTGCGGTCCCGCCTGGATCTCGACCTGGGCCATCACGCCGTCGCGGTGGACCGCGGTGACCAGGCCGCGGAACCTGTTGCGGGCCGAGGAGACCTGGCGGCCGGGGTCCTCGGGGGCGTCGGCGCGCAGGAACGCGGCGAGGTCGGCGCCGTCGACGGTGCGGTGCCCCTGGGCGCCGCGCGCCGCGGGCAGCCGCCCCGAGTCGACCCAGCGGCGGACCGTGTCGCCGCTGACGCCTACGAGTCCGGCGACCTCGCTGATCCGGAATATCGGCACGCCGCAGAATCTACACCTCGCAGAAGCGAAGGAAAACCCTTTTTGGATCCGCTTCTGCGGAATATATAGCCGATGGTGGCTCGCTCATGCGGATGCCTGGCACGAACCGGTTCCCGGTGTTGCTAGCACTACCCGGGCGCGGTGTGGTGACGCCATGGCGCCCGGCGCCGGCTCCTCCTAGGTTTGATAGCGGGACAGGACCCATCGGCCTGCGGAAAGAGGGGGTGGCGCGGGTGCGGGCAGTCGTCGCCGCCGCGGCGGCGGGCGCGCCGCTGCTCGGCGACGCCGAAGCGCGCTCGCCGAAGGGCCGCCTGCTCGGGCTGCTGCACCTGGTGACCTCCTTCGCTCTGTCCGTGGGCAACCTGGTCCCCGGCGCGCTGGTGCTGCTGGCGGTCGTGGCCCTGGTGCTGCGCGTGTTCACCGGCTTCTTCGACCTGCTGCCGGCCGGCGCGCCGCCGTCGCCCGCCGCTCTCGCCGCGTTCACCGCCGTGCTGCTGACCTGCGCCACCCTGCTTGGGCGGCTGGCCTGCTGGATCCAGCGCCGCCGCCTGAGGGACGTGTTCGGCGTCGTCGAGTCCCGTGCACCCCGGCCCGCCGCCCGACCGCGAAATCCCGGCGAAGCACTGCTGCGCGGCCTCGACTACCTCTACGGCCGCGACGCCTGGACGGCCGTCATCTGCGCCACGCTCACCGGCGTGCAGGGCGTGGTCTTCGGCGGAATCGTGCTGAGCCTGGTCGTCTACGGCACGGCGCTGGCCGCGGGTTCGCTGGTCGGCCTGGGATACGCGCTGGTGAGCGGTTCGCTGGAGAACGCCGCCGCGCCCCTGGCAGCGGTGTTCCTCGGCCCGGTGGGCGCGGTCGCAGGGCTGTGGGCCGTGCCCCTGCTGGTCCGGCTGGAGTTCGAGGTCAGCCGCCGGCTGCTGCTGGATGCACCGGAGATGGTCGTGCGCCGCCGGCTGGCCCAAGTCCAGGACAGCCGCCTGCGCATGGTCGACGCCGCCGAGGCCGAGCGCCGCCGCATCGAGCGCGACCTGCACGACGGCGCGCAGCAGCGGCTGCTTGTGGTGACCATGACGCTGAGCCGGGCGCGCGCCCGCGCGGCCGACCCCGACGAGGTCCGCGCCCTGATCGACGAGGCCCGCAGCGAGGCCAAGGCCGTGATGGCCGAGCTCCGCGAGGTCGCCCGCGGCCTGCACCCCCGGGCCCTGACCGACCACGGCCTGGAAGCGGCGCTGCCGGTGGCCTCCGGCCGCTGCCCGGTGCCCGTCCAGGTACGGGTGGACCTGCCCGAACGCCCCTCGGCGCGAGCCGAGGGGGTCGCCTACTACGTGGTCTGCGAGGCCTTGGCCAACGTCGCCAAGCACGCCGGCGCCGAGAGCGTCGAAGTGCGCGCCGAGCGGGCCGCTGCGGAGGGCGCGGACCAGCTGCGCATCACCGTCACCGACGACGGCAAGGGCGGCGCCGAGCCCGACTCCGGAACCGGCCTCTACGGCCTGTGGGACCGCGTCAACGCCGTGGACGGCGTCCTGGCGGTCGACAGCCCGGCGGGTGAGGGCACAGTGCTGACAGCCGACATCCCCTGGGAGGCGTGACCGTGCGCATCATCATCGCCGAGGACTCCGTGCTGCTGCGCAGCGGGATGGTCAAGCTCCTGGAGGATGCGGGGGTCGAGGTGCTGGCCGCCGTCGGCGACGCCGACGAGCTGCTGGCCGCCGTCGACACCGGACCCGCCCCCGACCTGTGCCTGATCGACATCCGCATGCCGCCGGGATACGCCGAGGAGGGGCTGCAGGCCGCGATCGAGATCCGCCGCCGCAAGCCGGGCGTCGCGGTCCTGCTGCTGTCGCAGCACGTGGTCAGCCGCTACGCCGCCGAACTGCTGGGCGGCGACGCCGGAGGCGTGGGCTACCTGCTCAAGGACCGCGTGGCCGACATCGACGATTTCCTGGTCACCCTGCGCCGGGTCGCCGACGGCGGCGCGGCCATCGACCCCGAGGTGGTCGCGCAGCTGCTCAGCCGACGCGAGGACAGCGCCATCGAGCGGCTGAGCCGCCGCGAGGGCGAGGTGCTCAGCGCGATGGCCGAAGGCCTGAACAACGCGGGGATCGCCGCGAACCTGTTCATCACCGAACGGGCTGTGGAGAAGCACATCCGCGCCATCTTCACCAAGCTCGACCTCGGTCAGGACGACCACGACCACCGCCGCGTGCGCGCCGTCCTGGAGTTCCTGCGGGGCGGCGACCGCCGCAATGCCGCCTCGTGACCGACCGGCCATCCGTCCCCACCACACCAGCGAACAAGGGAGCCCAGCCGCTCCCGGAGGGAAGCAGGAGATGACATTCACCGGACGCGGGCTTTACGCCGCATCCAGCAAGGAGCCCCGCCGGCGCTCCGGCTGGCTGCTCATCGGGGCCGTGCTGGCGCTGGCGGTGCTGGTGGGCGGTGCGCTGCTCTCCTTCGACAGCGTTCAGCTGGGCGGTGACTCCCGCACCGAGGAGTTCCCCGATGCCGAGGCGATCGAGCTCAGCAACAACACCAGCGGCGACATCGCCGTATACCACGTGCCCGGAGACGCGATCGTCGTGAAGCGGACCCTGCAGAGTACGCCGCTGGCAGAGCCCGAGGCGAGCGCAAGCATGGAGCGCGGCACCCTCTCCGCCGAGGCCGACTGCGGCGGCGTGTGGTTCCTCGGCGGCTGCGAAGCGGACTACTCGATCGGGGTGCCCGAGGGCACCGAGGTGAATATCGACGCCTCGTCGGGCGACGTGGAGCTGGAGGGGATCACCGGGGCCGTCGACGTCGAGGCCGGCTCCGGCTCGATCGCCGGCGAGAACCTCACCGGCGACATCCGCGCGGCCACCACCACCGGCGAGATCGAACTCGACGACGTCGAGGGCGACCTGGAGACGGAGTCCACCACCGGCTCGATCAGCGCCGAGGGCAGCGGCGGCACCGTCGCCGCCGACACCACCACCGGCCAGGTCGACCTCGGCGAGTTCACGGCCGAGAGCTTCGACGTCGAGACCACGACCGGCACCGTCGACCTCGAAGCCGGGTTCGACAGGGCCCGGATCGAGACGACCACGGGCTCGGTCGAGCTTGAGGCGCTGGAGTCCTTCGACAGCCTGGAGGTGGACACCACGACCGGCTCGGTCGACGTCCAGGTCCCCGAGGACTCCTATCGCGTCGACGGCGACTCCACCACCGGAGAACGGGACATCAGCGTCGACACCGCTGCCGGCGGCGGCGGTCCCCGGATCGCCGTCTCGACCACCACCGGCTCAGTCAGCGTCAGCGCCGACGACTGACGACTGACGGCTTGCGGACGCGGTCGGCCCGGGCGGAGTGCGCCCGGGCCGACCGCGTTGGGCCCGCGCGCACCCACCGGCCGGGGCGTCCGCCGCACACGGACGGGCGCCTCCGCGCCATGCCCTACAGTTTGCGCCTGAGCGGCGATCCGAGGGGAGCGGGCGAATGGAAGCGACAACGTTCGGCGACGTCTGGCAGGAGGCGTTCACCGTGCAGGCGCCGCCGCCGACCTGGCTGATCGTCGCGGCGGGCGTCGCCGCCCTTGTCGTCGTGGTCACCCGCGGCCCCTGGCGGCTGGCCCGCAACGTGGTCACCATCGCCCACGAGGGCGGGCACGCCGTCGTGGCCCTGCTCAGCGGCCGCCAGCTCACCGGCATCCGGCTGCACTCCGACACCTCGGGTGTGACCGTCTCCCGGGGCAAGCCGCGCGGTCCGGGCATGATCATGACGGTCGCGGCCGGCTACATCACACCGTCGATCGTGGGGCTGCTGGCCATCCTGCTGCTGGTCAGCAACCGGATCACCGCGCTGCTGTGGATGAGCGTCCTGGTACTGGCGGCCATGCTGCTGCTGATCCGCAACGTCTACGGCGTGGTCTCGGTCGTGGGCACCGGTGCGGTGGTGTTCCTGGTCTCCTGGTTCACCCCGGCCGAGGTGCAGGCGGCCTTCGCCTACTTCTTCACCTGGTTCCTGCTGCTGGCGGGCGTCCGGCCGGTGATCGAGCTGCAGGCGCAGCGCCGCCGCCAGCCCTCCCCGGAGTCCGACGCCGACCAGCTGCACCGGCTGACAGGCCTGCCGGGCATCCTGTGGGTGGTGTTCTTCGGCGTGGTCAACGTCGCGGTGACCGCGACCGGGGTCTGGCTGCTGATGTTCTGAGGACCGGCGCCCGCTGCGCGGCGGGCGCCGGAGACGACGCAGGCGCCGCACGGTCGACGTGGGCGCCTTTTCTCTCAGTCTCGGAGGGGGAGCGCTAGCTCGCGCTTGAGCTCTGCCGAGGAGCCGACAGGGCGGCCTCGACGGTGGGGAAGACGGCGATCCGCGTGTCGATCGCCGTCACGTGCAGGATGCGTGCGATGCGCTCGGAGGCGGCGGCGATCGCCAGGCTGCCGCCGGCGCCCTTGGCGGCCTTGTGCGCCTGGATGAGCACGCGCAGCCCGCTGGAGTCGATGAAGGCCAGGCGGGTGAAGTCGAGCACGAGGCGCTCCTGCGGACGCGCGTCGACGGCTGCGCGCACCGCCTGGTGGAACTGGACCTCGGTGGCCATGTCGACTTCACCGCTCAGCGCGAGGACGACGCCGTCGTCTCGGTCGCGGCGGGTGATCTTCAGCGCGGCCATGTTCGCTCCGGGATGTTGCGCCGATGCCGTTGCCCTGGAGACCGGTGCGGCACCGCCGTCGCCACCGGGGCGAGGGCTCTTACCGAACGTGCCGGTCAGGACGTTCGACGAGGCGCCGCATAGGCGTGGCTGGTTGTTCAAAGTCGGTTACCCCCATGCTGACAACCGATGTGTCAGGCATATGTGGATCTGAGCTGCCTGCCGTGCCGTGGCGCCGCGGGCGCATAGTCGGCGGAAGGCGGTCGGCGGCAGATGGCTCTGGCCTGCTCGGCCCGATGGGCGGCTCGCGTCGCGCGGTCGCCGCTCCTCATTCCTAAGATGCTTAGAATCAAGCATCCGTCGGGGACGATACCACAGAGCTGTGGCCTTTTCGTGACGTGAGTGACGCACATGCGTGTCCCTAACCGCACTCACACGTCTCTTACCTGCGCTTATCGAAGTGGCTACGGCCAAAGGGCGATATCGGCCACATCCGTCCTCCGCCCGCCGCAGCCGCCGCGGCCGTGCCACCGGTCGCACCCGCCTCTTCCCTTTTGGCCCGCCGCACTCCGCCGCCGCGACGGCAGGTGTCCGAACCCGTGCGGCGGGGGTAGGAGTCGACTGCACCTGCACCGCGGGGGGATGCGATGAACGAGAGAGGCGCCGCGGCCGCCGCGGCGGACACCGCCGCCAACGCCTACGTGCTGCGGTTGGGTGACGACGCGCTCGTCGCGGGCCACCGGCTCGCCGAGACCGAGGGGAGCGGGTTGTGGCCGGCGGCCTCGAACGCGGCGGCCCACGACGGCGAGACCGAGGCCGCCCGCATCGCGCGCGGCCAACTCAGGCTTGCCCGCTCGCTGCTGGGCGCCGCCGCACGGATGGAGGAGCAGCTCACCGGCGTGCTGCGCACTGAGGACGACCTGATCCTGGGTCGCGGCGCCGACGAGTTCCTCAATCTGCGGCTGGTGGAGCTGCCCAACAGCGACCTCGCGCATACCGTCGTGCGCCAGCTGCTGTTCTCCGCCTTCGCGCTGGAGCTCTACACGGCGCTCACCGCATCCGCTGACGGCGCGCTCGCGGCCATCGCCCGCGCCGCTGTGCGCGAACTCCCCTTCCACCGCGACCACGCCGTCCGCTGGGCGCTGCGGCTGGGCTCGTGCGACGACGACCGCCGCAGGCTCGACGCGGCGCTGAGCAAGGCGTGGCCCCACACCGGGGAGCTGTTCCTCTCCGACGAAGTCTCGCGCAGCGCAGCCGAGGCCGGTATCGGGACCGATCCCGCGCCGCTGCGGCCCGCGTGGGAGGCGGCCGTCGAGGGAGTGCTGCGCGATGCGCGGGTGGCCCGGCCCGACCCCGTGCCGCCGGTCGGCCCTGTGGCGATGTGCGGCCGCGGGGGCGTCCACGCCGAGACCTTCGCCCGGACGCTCGCCGACATCCGCCGCGACCGCGCGCCCGGCGGGCACTGACGCGTGCTCTTTACTCGCGCGCACGCGCGTGCAGGCCGGCTGGAAGAAGGCGGGGTCCGGCGGTGTCGCGGGGCGGCCCGCCGGACGCGGGCGCGACCGCCGGGTGGCAGGGGCGGAGCCCGGCCCCCGAGGGACCGGGCTTCCGGGCTCCGGTCGGGTCTGGGCGCCGCGGCGCCGCTTACTCGCGGGGGAGGTGCGGGGTCTGGCCGGGCGCGTAGGGGCCTTCGCCGCGGTGCCGTCCATCGGAGCGGCGCTCGGGCGCCTGGCCCAGGGCGTCGCGGTAGCCGCTGGAGTAGCCGGAGTCGTCGAACTCCGCGCCTTCGGGCCCGTCGCGCCGGATCCGCCCGCGTCGGCGGCGGACCGCGGTCGCGCCGACGCTGATGAGCAGCGAGACGATCGCGATACCGGTCACGGTGTTGATGACGGCGGTGGCCAGCTGGCTGGAGAGCGGTGCGCTCTCGGTGAACGGGCTGACAGCCGCGACGACGGTGGCCAGTCCCACGATCCAGCCGAAGAAGACCGTGGCCCGCGGAGCGCTGACCAGCAGCAGGTGCAGGAGCGCGGTGGCCACCAGCGCTGCGATGCCCGCCGTGGCGGCGAAGGCGGCCGTGCCCGCCCCGCCGATGTAGCCGCCCTCCTCGGGAGCCGGAATCGCGATGCCGAGCACGCCCCGCGCGATCAGCGTGCCGACGAGGATGATCAGGGCCGCGACGACGGCGGTGGCGAGGCCGCCGGACCACAACCTGACGGTGTTCACACGCCGCTCGTTGCCATCTTCGCTCATGCCGCTTCCCCCCGATACGGCCCGGACACGGTTGCTGGCCACCTACCCGGCCCCGACCGGCGAAAACACGGGAGCCCCGCGGGTGCGGGGGATCCCGCGCGGGGTGGCGCGCAATCACGGGTCGCCGAGCGGGGCTGCCGACGGGGCGGCGGGGATAGCGGACCGCGGCGGGACGCGAGACGCGGCACCGCTGGGCGCGCCGGGCGGGCGCGCCCGAGTGCCGTACGGCGGAGGGGCGGGCCAAGTGTGTCCGGAATCACCGTAAATTCTCCGCCCGGCCGGTCACCGGGCGGCGTGTCCTGACCTGCGACGCAGGTCACAGAAGCGGGCGCAGGCCCGGTGCCGAGGGCGGTTCGGGGGGAGCGGAGTGCGGCGGCGTCCGCATCCGCCGCGTCCAGGCCAAAGACCGGCGGGCCCGGCGTGCAGCGCCGCCTCGGAGGCTCGTGGAACCGCGGCGCCCGCGGCGATTGCGGGCCGCGGGCGGGGACCGAATCGGCGCTTACTTCGGCGGGGAGAACGCATTATAGACCACCGAGAATTCGCATCGGATTCCTGGTCGCGTTCTCAAAATTCGCGGTGCGTCTTGCGCAATGTGTTGCGTAGTGCGGTTCGCGGTGGGCCCAAAAGGTGTCCTGAAGGCCCTCTGACGTGGTCGGGGGCGGTGTGTCGCTACGATGACCCGGGGTGAATTTTTCGGATCTGACCTGCGCAGATGAGCCAAAAATGGCTCCTGCCACTTGAACTATGGTGGGGGTCATGGCTTTCAATGTATATGCGCGAAGTTTGACCCTCGGCGTCGTGTGTGTCTGGTGAGAGGGTTTTTCGAGTGTGAGGAGTCGAACAATTAAGGGACAGGATCAGCAAGATTTTGGTGACGACCCGCTGGCCGTTCGCGACACCGATCACTACAAAGACGAGTACGTGACGGGGTTCGTCGACAAGTGGGACGAGCTGATCGACTGGAAGAAGCGCTGGGCCAGCGAGGGCAACTTCTTCATCGAGCAGCTCAAGGCTCGCGGCGTCGAGAAGGTGCTCGACGTGGCCACCGG
This sequence comes from Streptomonospora wellingtoniae, assembly GCF_031845375.1. Classification (NCBI taxonomy): domain Bacteria; kingdom Bacillati; phylum Actinomycetota; class Actinomycetes; order Streptosporangiales; family Nocardiopsidaceae; genus Streptomonospora; species Streptomonospora wellingtoniae. Next base: position 53,953 of record NZ_JAVREK010000013.1, on the reverse strand, counting down.
CACGGGCTTCCACTCCGTCCGCCTCATCGAGGACGGGTTCGAGACCGTCAGCGCCGACGGCAGTGCGGAGATGCTTGCCAAGGCCTTCGCCAACGGGCAGACCTACGGCGGCCACATCCTGCGCGTCGTCCAGGCCGACTGGCGCTACCTCAACCGGGACGTACACGGCACCTACGACGCCATCATCTGCCTGGGCAACTCGTTCACCCACCTGTTCTCGGAGCGCGACCGCCGCAAGGCGCTGGCCGAGTTCTACGCGATGCTCAAGCACGACGGCGTGCTCATCCTGGATCAGCGCAACTACGACGCCCTGCTCGACGGCCAGTACGGGAACAGCCACACCTACTACTACTGCGGTGACGAGGTCTCGGCCGAGCCCGACCACGTCGACGAGGGCCTGGCTCGCTTCCGCTACCAGTTCCCGGACAACTCGCAGTACTACCTGAACATGTTCCCCCTGCGTAAGAACTACGTACGGCGGCTGATGCGCGAGGTGGGCTTCCAGCGCGTCGACACCTACGGCGACTTCCAGGAGACCTACCAGGCCGACGAGCCGGACTTCTTCATCCACATTGCCGAGAAGTCCTACCGCACCGACGACGAGCTGACCGAGTCGTACTCGTCCGCGGTCCAGACGGCACGCGAGTACTACAACTCCAGCGACGCCGACACCTTCTACCACACGATCTGGGGCGGGACCGACATCCACGTCGGGCTCTACGAGTCCGACGCGGACGACATCGGCGCGGCCAGCGTGCGCACCGTCGAGCGCATGGCCGGCAAGGTCCAGGTCACCCCCGACACGAAGGTGATCGACATCGGCGCCGGCTACGGGGGTTCGGCCCGCTTCCTGGCCCGCACCTACGGCTGCCACGTGACCTGCCTCAACCTCAGCGAGGTGGAGAACGAGCGCAACCGGGAGAAGAACCGCGACGAGGGCCTCGACCACCTGATCGACGTGATCGACGGCTCCTTCGAGGACATCCCGGTCCAGGACAACGGGTTCGACGTCGTCTGGTCGCAGGACGCGTTCCTGCACAGCGGCGACCGCATCCGCGTCATGGAGGAGGTCGCCCGGGTCATCCGCCCCGGAGGCCACTTCGTGTTCACCGACCCCATGGCCGCGAACAACGCCGACCGCGGTGAGCTCAAGCCCATCCTCAAGCGGCTGCACCTGGACACCATGGGCACGCCCGGGTTCTACGACCGCGAGGCCGCCCGGCTGGGCCTGTCCAAGGTCGAGTTCGACGACCTCACTCCGCAGCTGCCGAACCACTACGGCCGCGTGCTCGCCGAGACCGAGAGCCGGGAGTCGGAGCTGAGCGGCAAGATCAGCGGCGAGTACCTGGAGCACATGAAGACCGGACTGCGCAACTGGGTCAACGGCGGCCGGTCCGGCTCCCTCGCCTGGGGCATCCTGCACTACCGCGCCTGATCCCCCTGGCGACTCACCAGCGGCCCCGCGGCCCCCTCCGCGGGGCCGCTGGTGTCTCCGCCGGCGGTTCGGCCCGTGTCGGCCCGGGACCCCGCGGGTACTCGGCAGGACGGGGACACCGCCGCGTTCCGGCGCGTTGCCCTGGACGGTTCGCAGGGTAGGACCCGGGCGTAGGCGCCGCGCGCAGCGTGCGCGGCCGGCCGCGCACGGTCCCGTCCCGTCCGGTCGCCCCCCTGCCAGGGCGCCGCGCCGGTGGAGAGGAAGCGCCAGATGGAGGGCACGTCGGAGCAGCTCTGGGTCGTCGTGGGCGTCGACGGCTCCGATTCCAGCCGCTATGCGCTGGAGTGGTCGGCCAACCAGGCCGTGCAGCGCGGACGCGGGCTGACCATCCTCACCGCGGTGGGTCCGCCCGACGCCGCGGGCGCCTTCCGCGAGATCGTCCCGCGCGGCGGGGAGCAGGAGACCTCCGACCGCTTGCGCGACGCCCAGGCGCTGCTGGACTACGCCCGCGACTGGATCCTGCGCCTGTTCCCCGAGCTGTCGGTGCGCACCCGCATGCCCACCTCGCGCGCCGCCGACGCGCTCCTGGACGAAGCCAAGCAGCCCGACACCTCGGCCGTGGTCGTGGGTTCGCGCGGTCTGGGCGGGCTGGCCTCGGCCTTCGTCGGGTCGGTGGGCATCGAGTTGGCCGCGCACTCGCCGGTGCCGGTGATCGTGCTGCCGAAGAAGCACGAGGCCGCACACAGCACCAAAGGCCGCGTCGTCGTCGGCGTCGACGGATCGGATTCCAGCCGCAGGGCCGTGGAGTTCGCCTTCGCTCAGGCGCGGTGGACCGAGGCCGAGCTGGTGGCCGTCTGCGCCTGGCAGCCGATGGCCGCGTTCGTCTCCGCGATGGGTCCGGTGCCGCCCGAGGCCTTCGACGACGAGGCCGTGGAGGCCACGGCCCGCCGCACCGCTGAAGCCGAGCTGGAGGACATGCGCGAGGCCTACGCCGATGTGGCGGTGGACCTGCGCACAGTGCGCGCCCATCCGGTGGTGGCGATCCTGGAGGCGGCCACGCCCGCCGACCTGGTGGTCGTGGGTTCGCGCGGCCGCGGCGGGTTCCGCGGCCTGATGCTGGGCTCTGTCAGCCAGTCGGTCCTGCACGGCGCGCACGGGCCGGTGGCCGTGGTGCGCTGACGGCGGCCCGCCCCCCGCGGCCCGGTCCGCTCGGGCCGGTCCGCTCGGGCCGACCGCGGCGCGCCCACGGGCGGGATCAGCGCCCGGGGCGGGAGCGGCGCCCGGCAAGGCCGGTCCTGCAGTGCCCGGACACCCGCCGCCGGGCTCCGGCGCGGTCAGCCGGCGTCGAGCAACCCCGCGAGGGCGGGGTGCACGCGTCCCGGGTCGAGCGTGGTGACGCTGTAGGCGCCGACTCCGGCGCGCACGAACGGGTCCTGACCGGTGATCTCCTCGACGGCGGCGCGGTCGCCGCGGGCGATGATCACTCCGCCGTCGGAAGGCGGCGCGGTCTGCCCGGAGACGAGGAAGGCGCCCGACGCGTGGTGGCGTTCGAGATAGTCGACGTGCTCGCGGACGTGCGGCTCGGCTTCCTCGGCGGAGCCGGTGTAGGCGAGGCGGAGTACGTGCAGCATGCCGGTATCCAATCAGAGGCGCACCCGCCGCCGGAGCGCCGGACGGGAGTGCCGCGGCACTTGACGCAAGGGCGCACACCACGGTTGACTCGGGCGGACCGACCAGTTGGTATCCGACGAGGCAGCGGAGGCGGCCAGTGAAAGCGTTGCGGGTGCACGAGACCGGCGAGCCCACCGACGTCCTGCGTGTCGAGGAGGTCGAGGACCCGCGTCCGGGCCCGGGGCAGGTCCTGGTGCGGGTCCGCTCCGCCGCCGTCAACTTCCCCGACGCACTGCTCTGCCGCGGCATGTACCAGGTGACGCCGCCGCTGCCCTTCACCCCGGGCGTCGAGCTGTGCGGCGACGTCGCCGAGCTGGGCGAAGGAGTCAGCGGCGTCGAGGCGGGCGCCCGCGTCGTCGGAGGCACCGATCTGCCCGCCGGCGCCTTCGCCGACTACGCGCTGATGAGCGCCGACGCGGTCCTGCCCGCGCCCGCCGCCCTGACCGACGACGAGGCCGCCTCGCTGTTCATCGGCTACCAGACCGGCTGGTTCGCTCTGCACCGCCGCGCACATCTGCGCGAAGGCGAGACCGTCCTCGTGCACGCCGCCGCCGGCGGGGTCGGCAGCGCGGCGGTACAGCTCGCCAAGGCCGCGGGCGCGCGCGTCGTCGGTGTCGTCGGCGGCCCCCGCAAGGCCGAGACCGCGGCCGCACTGGGCGCCGACGTCGTCGTGGATCGCCGCAGCGAGGACTTCGTCGCCGTGGTCAAGGAGTACACCGGCGGCCGCGGCGCCGACGTCGTCTTCGACCCCGTCGGCGGCGAGTCCTATCAGCGCTCCACCAAGTGCATCGCATTCGAAGGCCGCATCGTGGTGGTCGGCTTCGCCAGCGGCACGATCCCCGCGCCCGGGCTGAACCACGCGCTCGTCAAGAACTACTCCATCCTCGGCCTGCATTGGGGGCTGTACCGCCAGCGGGCGCCCGAAACGGTCCCCGAGGCTCACCGGCGCTTGACCGAGCTCGCCGACCGCGGCCTGGTCAAGCCGCTGGTCAGCGAGCGCCTCGGCGCCGCCGAGCTGGCCGCCGGCGTGCAGCGGCTCGCCGCCGGGGACACGGTCGGCCGCCTCGTGTTCACCCCCTGATCCCGCCTCCGGACCGCGCCCCGCCGCCCCGGGGCGGCCGCGCGCGGTTCCGGCAGCCCGACGGGCATCCGGCCGGCCCCGCGGCGGCACCGGCCCCGGCCCGGCCACCGCCACCGCGCCGCCCAGCCAGCGAAGGAGCCCCCCGCATGCCCGAACCGTTCTCGATCCCCGGTACGACGGCGGTCGTCACCGGAGCCGCCGGCGGCATCGGGCTGGCGCTCGCCCGCCGGCTGCTGCACCAGGGCGCTGCGCGTGTGGTGGTCGCCGACCTCGACGGGGACCGCATCGCCGCGGCGGCGGAGGAGCTGGGCGAGCGCGCCCACGGCATCGCCTTCGACGCCGCCGACGAGGCCGCGGCGGCCGACGCCGTCGACCGCATCGAGGAGGAGCACGGGCCGATCGACCTGTGGTGCTCCAACGCCGGGGTCGCGGCCGGACGGGGACTCGGCGACGACGCAGCGTGGGACCTGTCCTGGCGGGTGCACGTCATGGCGCACGTCTACGCCGCCCGCGCCCTGTTCCCCCGAATGGCCGAGCGCGGCCGCGGCCACCTCCTGGTCACCGCATCGGCCGCCGGCCTGCTCACCCAGCTCGACTCCGCGCCCTACACGGCCACCAAACACGGCGCCGTCGCGCTGGCCGAGTGGCTGGCGATCCGCCACGCCGACGACGGGATCTCGGTGTCGTGCCTGTGCCCTCAGGGCGTCAACACCGCCATGACCGCCGGCGACGGCGGTGCGTCGGCCACCCGGCTGGGCGGCGCCTACATCGAGCCCGAGGCCGTCGGGGAGGCCGTCGTGGCGGCGCTGCACGCCGGCCGGTTCCTGATCCTCCCGCACCCCGAGGCGGCCGGCTACGAGCAGCGGCGGGCCGCGGACCGCGACCGCTGGCTCGAGGGCATGCGCCGCGCCTGGGCCAAGATCCGCGCGGGTGCCGCCCGCGGCGAGTGAGAGAGGCGAGTATGGACTTCGGCCACGACCAGACCACCCGCGCCTACCTGGAGCGCCTTCAAGCGTTTATGGACGAGCGGGTCATCCCCGCCGAACCCGTCTACGCCGAGCAGACCGTCCGGCGCAGCGACCCGTGGTCGGCCCCGCCGGTCATCAAGGAGCTGCAGGCAGAGGCGCGTGAGCGCGGGCTGTGGAACCTGTTCCTGCCCGAGTCGGACTACGGCGCCGGGCTGACCAACCTGCAGTACGCCCCGCTGGCCGAGCTGACCGGACGCTCGCCCGGTCTGGCGCCCAGCGCCCTCAACTGCGCCGCCCCCGATACCGGCAACATGGAGATCCTGGCCATGTTCGGCACCGAGGAACAGCGCAAGCGATGGCTGGAGCCGCTCCTGGAAGCCGAGATCCGCTCGGGCTTCTGCATGACCGAGCCCGACGTGGCCTCCTCCGACGCCTCGAACATCCGGCTGAGCATCACCGCCGACGGCGGCGACTACGTGCTCGACGGGCGCAAGTGGTGGACCTCCGGCGCTCTCAGCCCCGACTGCGCGCTGCTGATCGTCATGGGCGTGACCGACCCCGCCGCCGAGCCGTACCGGCGGCAGAGCATGGTCCTGGTGCCCAAGGACACCCCCGGCGTCGAGGTGGGCCGGGGGCTGCCCGTATTCGGCTACACCGACGGGACCAAGGGCGGCCACGCCGAGGTCTCCTTCACCGGCGTCCGAGTGCCCAAGGGCAACATCCTGCTCGGCGAGGGTGAGGGGTTCCGCATCGCGCAGGAGCGGCTGGGGCCGGGGCGCATCCACCACTGCATGCGTGCCATCGGCGTCGCCGAACGCGCCCTGGAGCTGATGTGCGCCCGGGCCGCCGAGCGGACGGCCTTCGGTGGACCGCTGGCCGAGCAGGGCACGGTGCGCGAGTCGATCGCGCGGGCGCGGGTGCGCATCGAACAGGCACGACTGCTGGTGCTCAAGACCGCCTGGCTGATGGACACGGCCGGCAACAAGGGCGCACGCACGGAGATCTCGGCGATCAAGGCCGAAGTGCCGCGGATGGTGCAGGACGTGCTCGACGACGCTATCCAGGTGCACGGCGGTGCGGGGGTCTCCGACGACGTCCCGCTGGCGCAGCTGTGGGCCGCCAACCGCACGCTGCGGCTGGCGGACGGCCCGGATGAGGTGCACCTGCGCTCCATCGCTCGCCGCGAGCTGCGGCCGTACCTGCCGGACGCGAAGGGGTAGCGGCCCGGCCGCCGCTCCGGCGTGCCGACGATCCCGCCGCCCCCGCCATGGAGGCGCCCTTCGTCGAAATCCCCGTCAATTCCGGTAATACTTCGGTGAAATCGCTTCCGGAACGCGTCCGCGCCGATACGTTCGGTGGCGATGCAGGTCCGCGGTTCGCGGCGGTCGGGTGCCAAGAGCGGGCCCCGCGGCGTGTTCGAGCGGAGCCGCGGCGGTCGGCGACGGAAGGGGTTGTTGGCGTGCGGACTTCCAGCGTGGTGACGCTCTACCTGGCCGGAGGTGCCGCCGCGCTGCTCGCGGCCTCCGGCTGCGGCTTCGGCGTCTCCGGCGGCCTCGGCGGCGATCCGGACCTGCCGGGCGCAGGCGCCGCGGAGCAGATCGGCGCCACGATCGGCGTCGTCGAGGACACCGAGGCCGGGCCCGTGGTCAGCGACTCCGACGGCTACACGCTCTACACCCACACCCGCGACACCGCCGAACCCTCCGCCTCCATCTGCAGCGACGAGTGCGCCGAGCAGTGGCCCCCGGCGCTGGTCCGGGGCGGGGTCACCACCGACGGCGTGGAGCGGAGCCTGGTCGGCAGGATGAAGCGCGCGGACGGCGGAACCCAGCTCACGCTGTCCGGTTGGCCGCTGTACCGCTTCTCCGGCGACGTCGACCCGGGAGACGTCTACGGCCAGGGCGCCGACGGGTCCTGGTTCGCCATGACGCCGTCCGGCACCCGCGCCGACGCGCTGCCCTACGGCACCGAAGAGGGCACCGGCAGCCCCCGCGACGACTAGGCACAGCGCCGCCGGGGGATCGGGCCGCCGGGACCCGGGCACCGCGCTGCGATCGCCCGCGGTACGCCAGTGGTGTGACGCGAATCATGCCGCGTGGCGAGGCTGCGGCGCCGCCGCCGCGCGCGAGCGCCGGACCCGGTGCCCGGCAATCGCGTTCACCCGTCGGGCCCGGCGGTCCCGCCCCGCGGCGCATCGCACGCGGGGCGCCCCGTGTCCGGGCTGTGGTCTGCGAAAACGCTGCCCCGTTGCGGATTCCGCCCGGCGGCGTGCCCTTCGACCGAGCGGTGCGCGGTGTGCCGCAGGTGCGCGGCGGCGCGCCCCGCGGCACCACCGGGGGCGGGCGGCGGGACGCACGGCGGTTCGTGCGCGGAGGGGGCGGCGGGATTCCAGGTGGTGCAGGGAAAGCGCGCGATATTGAACCATTGGTCTAAACCTGCTGTCTAGGCCAACTGGCCTGATGGCCGAGGTGTCGACGATGATGCGGACCTGACGTTGACGAAGGAGCCACTGTGTCGCAAGAAGTGACTGGCCCGGATGTGGCCCCCACGGGCCACAAGGAACTGACCGACTGGGTTCGCGAGGTGGCGGACCTGACGCAGCCCGACCAGGTCGTGTGGTGCGACGGCTCGGAGGTCGAGTGGCAGCGCCTCACCGGTCTACTGGTCGAGCAGGGCACGTTCGTCCGGCTCAACCCCGGACTGCGGCCCAACAGCTTCTACTGCCGGTCGGACCCCAGCGACGTCGCGCGCGTCGAGGACCGCACGTTCATCTGCTCCGAGCGCGAGCAGGACGCGGGTCCCACCAACAACTGGGTCGAGCCCGCCCGGATGCGGGCGACCTTCGCCGACGTCTTCGACGGATGCATGCGCGGGCGCACCATGTACGTCGTCCCGTTCTGCATGGGGCCGCTGGGCGGCAACATCTCCCAGCTGGGCGTGGAGATCACGGACTCGCCCTACGTCGTCGTGTCCATGCGCATCATGGCCCGCATGGGCGAGGAGGCGCTGCGGCTGATCGAGGAGCGCGGGTCGTTCGTCAAGGCCGTGCACTCGGTTGGCGCGCCGCTGGAGCCGGGCCAGGAAGACGTCCCCTGGCCGTGCAACAGCACCAAGTACATCTCGCACTTCCCCGAGACCCGTGAGATCTGGTCCTTCGGCTCCGGCTACGGCGGCAACGCGCTGCTCGGCAAGAAGTGCTACGCGCTGCGCATCGCCTCGGTGATGGCGCGCGACGAGGGCTGGCTGGCCGAGCACATGCTCATCCTCAAGGTCACCCCGCCGCAGGGTGAGCCCCGCTACATCGCGGCCGCCTTCCCCAGCGCCTGCGGCAAGACCAACCTCGCGATGCTGTCGCCGACCATCCCCGGGTGGCGGGTCGAGACCGTGGGCGACGACATCGCCTGGATGCGCTTCGACGACGAAGGGCGGCTGCGGGCGATCAACCCCGAGGCAGGGTTCTTCGGCGTCGCGCCCGGCACCGGCGCCTCGACCAACCGCAACGCCGTCGAGGCGCTGTGGGGCAACAGCATCTTCACCAACGTCGCCCTCACCGACGACGGCGACGTGTGGTGGGAAGGGCTCACCGAGGAGCCTCCTGCGCACCTGACGGACTGGAAGGGACGCGACTGGACGCCCGACTCCGACGAGCCCGCCGCGCACCCCAACGCCCGCTTCACCACTCCGGCAGGGCAGGCGCCGACCATCGCACCCGAGTGGGAGGACCCGGCCGGCGTGCCGATCTCGGCGATCCTGTTCGGCGGGCGCCGGGCGACCGCGGTGCCGCTGGCCAACGAGTCGTTCGACTGGCGGCACGGGGTGTTCCTGGGCTCCAACGTGGCCTCGGAGAAGACGGCCGCGGCCGAGGGCACCGTCGGCGAGCTGCGCCGCGACCCCTTCGCCATGCTGCCGTTCTGCGGCTACAACATGGGCGACTATTTCGGCCACTGGCTGGAGGTCGGGCGCTCCGCGGACCCGCAGAGGCTGCCCCGGATCTTCTACGTCAACTGGTTCCGCAAGGACGACGCGGGGCGCATCGTCTGGCCGGGCTTCGGCGAGAACGGCCGGGTGCTCAAGTGGATCGTCCAGCGCCTCGACGGCGCGGCCGAGGCTCGGCGCACGCCGATCGGCAACGTCCCCACGCCGGAGTCCCTGGACACGAGCGGGCTGGACCTCTCGCGAGCCGACCTTGAGTTCCTGCTCTCGGTCGACCCCGAGACCTGGCGCGAGGAGGCCTCGCTGATCCCGGAGTTCTTCAAGACCTTCGGCGACCAGTTGCCCGACGAGCTGTGGGAGCAGTACAACGCCCTGCTGGACCGGCTGGGCTGAGGACGCGGACGGGTCCGCCGCTCTCGGGTGGCGACGGGAGGCGGACCCGGCCCCGTCCCGGTACGGCCCCGCGCCGTGCGGGCGCACCAGGGGTGGGCCGTGCCGGGCCGGGTGCGCGGCATCCGGCGCGCGCCTCGGCCCGTTCGTCGGCACCGCACCGTAGGCTCGCGGCACAGCCCCGCACCGCCGCCGCGGGGCCGAACAAGGAGGGCGCCGTGGCCGACCTGGTCTATTCGATGCTCGTGTCGCTGGACGGCTATGTCGCCGACACCCAGGGCAACTTCGACTGGGCGGTGCCCGACGCCGAGGTGCACGCGTTCGTGAACGACCTGGCGCGCCCGATCGGCACCCACCTCCTCGGCCGCCGCATGTACGACATGATGACGGGCTGGGATACCGACCCGTCCCTGGCCGCGCAGTCACCGCAGGCGCGCGACTTCGCGGACGTGTGGCAGGCCGCCGACAAGGTCGTCTACTCCGCGACCCTCGACGCGCCCGTGACCGCCCGGACGCGGATCGAGCGGCGCTTCGACCCCGACGACGTCCGCCGGCTCAAGGCCGAGTCCGGCAGCGACCTCGCCGTCTCGGGCCCCACGCTGGCGGCCCAGGCGTTCCGCGCAGGCCTGGTCGACACATGCCAGCTGTTCCTCGTCCCCGCCGTGGTGGGCGGAGGAACCCGCGCCCTTCCGGACGGCGTCCGCCTGGGCCTCACCCTGCGCGACGAGCGCCGCTTCGCCAACGGCACGGTCTTCCTGCACTACGACGTCCGCGAACCGTGAGGCGGCGCCCGGCCCGACATCGGACCCGGACACGGCCGCGGGCGCGTCGCGTCACCGCGCCGCCGGGCCGCACCGGCGGTACCGGGCCCCTCGCCTGCGTGGTGAGGGGCCCGGCGCGGGCGGGCGGCGGAACCTCTAGCGCCCGTCCAGGGAGAACGTGCTCAGGCGCAGGTCTCCGGTGAACACCAGGTACACGTCGCGGTGCCTTCCCCCGACCCGTTCCAGCTCGGCCGCGACCTCGGTGTACTCGTACTCGTCGCCGGTGGCGGGCACCTCGGCGGTGCCCAGCAGGCGGCCGTCCGGGGAGCCCAGGCGGATCTCGACGCCGGCCGCGCCGCCCTGGGCCCGGGCGGTCCGAGCGATGAAGGACTCCAGACGGCGCAGGTCCGCATCCTCGAAGGAGATCCAGTCGCCCGCGGAGCCCGCGACGGAGGTGCCCTCCGCCTTGGACTCGTCGACCAGTTCGGCGCCGGAGGAGTAGCCGTCGAAGTCGGCCGCGCGGGTCGGCGCCGCCAGGTCGCGGGGCGGGATGCGCTCGCCGTCGACCCTGATGCGGGCCGTGCGCCGGATGTCCGCCGACGACGATCCGACCAGCACGTCGTGGCTCGCCCTCTCCACGACCATCGACCCGCTGGTGACGTCCCAGAACGCCAGGTCGGCCGCGTCGACCTCCAGCTGGACGGTGACCGTCTCGCCCGCCTCGACGTGCACCCGCTCGAAGTCGCGCAGCTCCTTGAGCGGCTGCTTCACCCGCGAGCGGTTCTGGCTGGTGTAGAGCTGGACCACCTCGTCGCCGTCGCGGTCGCCGGTGTTGGTGACCGGGACCCGCACCGTCACCGCGCCGTCCTCGCCGATCCGCCGGCGGTCCAGCTCGGGCGCGCCGTACTCGAACTCGGTGTAGGAGAGCCCGTGCCCGAACGCGTACAGCGGATCGCCCTCGAAGTACTGGTAGGTGTGCCCCGAGTCGATGACGTCGTAGTTGCCCATGTCCGGCAGGTCGTCGACCGAGCGGTACCAGGTCTGGGGCAGCCGCCCCGCCGGGTTGGCGTCGCCGAAGAGGACCGACGCCAGAGCGTTGCCGGTCTCCTGCCCGGCGTGGGACGTCCACAGCACGGCCGGAGCGTTCTCCTGCGCCCACGGCACGGCCTGCGGATAGCTGGACTCCAGCACGACGACCGTGTTCGGATTGGCCTCGGTGACCGCGCGGACCAGCTCCCGCTGCGCCTTCGGCAAGGCGATGTCCTCGCGGTCGTCGGTCTCGCGCGCGTTGATGAAGGGCATGTTGCCCACCACGACCACCGCCGCGTCGGCGCCGGAGGCCTTCCGCACCGCCTCGTCGGTGCCGCTGGACAGCGTCTCCGGCTCGAAGCGCGCGGCCTGCCCGGGGGTGTCGGCGTCGACGGTCAGCGCGCCGTCCTCGCCGATCGACACGTACTTCCGGTTCCACTCGTCGTAGCCGTCGTACTTGAGCACCACCTGGCCGTCGCCGACCTCCTCGAAGCGGAACAGCTGCTGGACGAACCACCCGTTCGGCTGCTCCTGGTCGTTGAACAGCCGGTTGCCGTCGCCCAGGCCCACGACCTTGCCGTTGGCCTCGGTACGCAGGGTCACCACGCCCTCGCCCCACTCGAACACGCTGATGGCCTGGGCATCGGCACCTTCTCCGCCTTCGGAGCCGTTCACGCGCAGCACGCCCCCGTCCTCGCCGGAGGAGGCGGTCACCGTGCCTCCGCCGGGCGTGGTCAGGCGGATTCGGTCGGCGCCCTCGGCCGTGGCGACCGATCCGGCGTCGCCGAGCCGGTCGGCGATCCCGCCCGCCGGGGTGACCTCGTAGGGCATCGTCCCGCTGTACCAGTCCTCGTACAGCGTGTCGGACAGCGGCCCGACCACCGCCACGTCCGAGTCGCGCTCGGGGTCCAGCGGCAGCGCGCCGTCGTTCTTCAGCAGCGTCATCTGCTCGGTGGCCGCCTCGCGCGCGAGCTCGCGGTGTTCGGGGGAGTCGATGGCCTCGGGGGTGATGTCGTCGTAGGGGTTGCGCGAGTCCGGGTCGAACTCGCCCAGCCGGAAACGCACCGACAGGCTGTGGCCCACCGCGCGGTCGATGTCGGCCCCGGTGATCAGGCCCTGCTCCAGGGCCCCGTTCACCGCGTCGACCGTCAGCGAGGAGTCGGTGTCCTGGTCGGTGTAGCTGTCGATGCCCGCCTTCAGCATCGCCGCGTGCGACTGCGCGTGGGTCTCGTAGTAGCCCTGGCTGCCGGCGACGTTGGAGGGACCGTAGGCGTCGCTGACGATCATGGTCGGGGTGTCGGACCAGGAGCGCACGTCCTTCAGCAGAGGGGAGACGTGGGCGGGCCGCCCGTTGATCATGTTGTAGGCGGCCATCACGCCGGTGGCGTTGCCGGCCTCGACGGCCGGGCGGAACGCCGGGTACACGTACTCGTGCAGCGCCCGCGGCGGGACGGTGACCGAGATCCGGTCGCGCTTGTCCTCGATGTTGTAGCCGGCGAAGTGCTTCAGGGTCGGCGCCGTCTTCAGGTAGAAGTCGTCGCCCCCGCGCAGCCCGCCGGTGTAGGCGGTGGCCATGTCGCCGACGAGGGCGGGGTCCTCGGAGTAGCCCTCCTCGTTGCGCCCCCAGCGGGGGTCGCGCAGCGGGTCGGCCACCGGCGCCCACACGTTGAGCCCGTGCGCTGCGGGGTCCTGGGCGTGGAACCCGCGCATCTCCGTGCCGGTCGCGTCGCCGACGCGCTCGACCAGGCCGGTGTCCCAGGTGGCGCCCAGGCCCACCGACTGCGGGAACACGGTGGCCTCACCGAGCCACGCGACGCCGTGCAGCGCCTCGGTGCCCGTGCGGAACCCGGCGACGTCCAGGCGCGGGACGGCAGGCTGGTACTGGTGCAGCATCGCGATCTTCTCGTCGCGGGTCAGTCGCCCGAGCAGGTCGGCGACCCGCTCGTCGACGGGCAGGTCGGGATCTCGGAAGGGCAGGTCGTCGGCCGAGGCGGGGGACGCGGCCGCGCCCGCCGCGAGGACTGCCGCCAGGGCCGCCGCGGCCGTGCGGCGGAGCGCACCGCCTACGGTCGCGGCCGCGCGCGCTGCAGCGGAGGCGGCCGGGGGAGGCGGGCCTGAGGGCGTGGGCGGTGGGGGGATGCTCGGTTTCACCGTGCTACCTCGCTTCGTGGTGGTTCCGGTCGTCGTGGTTCGGGCGTCGTTCGGAATGCCGTTCTTCTCGGGTCCTGCTGGTCCTGCGGGCCGTGCCCGGGTCCGGCACGGGCCCTCGTGTGGTGCGCGCGGCCGCCGGAGGAGGTCGGCGGCCGCGCGCCCCGCCCGGCCCACCGCCGGAGCGGTCGGCCGCGGGACCAGGGGGTCAGCCGGCCACGGGCACTGAGGCGCCTTCGCGCACCAGCACCGGCGCGCGCTCCAGCGGAGCGGGCAGCAGCACCGCACCGCCCCCGGAGAGCACGTCACCGCTGTGGGGGTCGCGCCAGCGCGTGGTCTCCGGCAGGTACACCTCCCGTTCGCGCGCCCCGTACTCGGCCACCGGGGCCACCAGCAGGTCGGGGCCGAACATGAAGGAGTCGCCGACGTCCCATGCGCGCTCGTCGGCGGGGAAGTCCACGAACAGCGGGCGCATCGGCGGCATGCCGGTCTCATGGGCGGCGCGCATCTGCTCCATGACGTAGGGGCGCAGCCGCTCGCGCAGGAACAGCAGGTCGCGGAGGCGCTCGTAGACCTCCTCGCCGTAAGACCACACCTCGTTGGGTCCGCCCGTCATCTGCGGGTCCAGGCGGTCGACGAAGGGCTCGCGGAACCCGTGCAGCCGCAGCAGCGGGCAGAACACGCCGTACTGGAACCAGCGCACGAGCAGTTCCCGGTACTCCGGCGATTCCTGATCGCCGCCGTGGAACCCGCCGATGTCGGTGGTCCACCACGGGATGCCCGACATCGCCACGTTCAGTCCGGCGCGGATCTGCGTGCGCAGCGACGCGAACGTCGCGGGGATGTCGCCCGACCACAGCGCGGCGCCGTAGCGCTGGCTGCCCGCCCACGCCGAGCGGCACAGGGTCACCACCTCCGACTCCCCGGACGCGCGCATGCCCTCGTAGAACGCGCGCGCGTGCTCGGCCGGGTAGATGTTGGCCACCTCGTCGCCCGGCCCGGCGCTGTAGTGCAGGTTGTGCTGGTGGCCGGGCTTGATCTCGGGCTCGCACGCGTCCAGCCACCACAGGCGTATGCCCAGGTCGTAGTAATTGCGCCGCACCTTGTCCCAGACGAACGCGCGCGCCTGGGGGTCGGTGGCGTCGTAGAAGGAGACCTGCACCTTGCCCTCGACGCCCTTGTCGGCCCAGTCGGCGTGCACCGGCGGACCCTGCTCCGTGGCGATCAGCAGCCCGCGCCGCTGCATCTCGGCGAAGTTCTCCGACAGCGGGCTGACCGAGGGCCACACCGACACCATCAGCTCGGTGCCCATCTCCCGCAGCTCGTGCACCATGCCCTCGGGGTCGGGCCACTCCAGCGGGTCGAACCGCCAGTCGCCCAGGTGGGTCCAGTGGAAGAAGTCGGCGACGATCACCGACAACGGCAGTCCCCGCCTCCGGTGCTCGCGCGCCACCTCCATCAGCTCCTCCTGGGTCCGGTAGCGCAGCCGGCACTGCCAGAACCCCGACGCCCACTCCGGCAGCATCGGCGCGTGCCCGGTCGCGTCGGCGTAGCTGGCCATGACCGACGCCGGGTCGGGCCCGGCGGTGATCCAGTAGTCGATCTGGCGGGCGCTGTCGGAGACCCAGCGAGTCCCATTGCCCGCCAGTTCCACCCGGCCCACCGCGGGACTGTTCCACAGCAGGCCGTAGCCGCGCGAGGAGACCAGGAACGGAACGGACACCTCGGCGTTGCGCTGGACCAGGTCGACGACAGCGCCCTTCTGGTCGAACAGTCCGTGCGTGTGCTGGCCCAGACCGAAGACCCGCTCGCCCTCGTAGGCCGCGAAGCGCTGCTCGATGCGGTAGTAGCCGTTGCCGGTGGAGGTGTAGGCGCGCGGGCCCGGCCACCAGAAGTGCGCCCGCTGCTCGGCGAGCAGCTCCTCGCGCGACGAGGTGCGCAGGAACCGCAGCATTCCGTCCTCGCCGACCTCGGCGGTGATCCCGCCGTTGGCCAGCCGGGCGGTGCCGCCCTCGACGCCGATCCTCCCCTCCGTGCCGGGGTGCTCGCTCAGGGCACCGGGGATGTCCCAGCGCAGCCGGTGGAGCCCGGCCCGC
Source organism: Streptomonospora wellingtoniae (assembly GCF_031845375.1). Taxonomy (NCBI): domain Bacteria; kingdom Bacillati; phylum Actinomycetota; class Actinomycetes; order Streptosporangiales; family Nocardiopsidaceae; genus Streptomonospora; species Streptomonospora wellingtoniae. Next base: position 38,441 of record NZ_JAVREK010000013.1, on the reverse strand, counting down.
ACTCGGACGCTGTCGGCGCCCCAGGGTTCGACCCGGACGACCTGGTGGCCTCCGTGCCATTCGATGCCGCCGTCGATCTCGTGCAGCACGCGCAAGTCCTTCCTGCTCAGCCGGCGCGGGTGCGTCCGGCGCGGGCCGCCCGGCTCGCGTGGCGGGGCGGCGGTGGATGGGGCCGGTCGGGGCGGTCGCGGGTCGGGCTGTGCCGCGCCGGTGCGGGCGCCGGAGGGTCCGGGCCGTACGGCGCGGCACAGCGAGAGGTCAGTCCTTGAGCGCGCCGCCGGTGACACCGGCGGCGACGTAGCGCTGGGCGAGGACGAGCAGGATCGCGGCGGGGACCGAGGCGATCACGCCGGTTGCCATGACCCCGTTCCAGTCGGCGGTGTGGGCGCCGATGAAGCGGTAGATGCCGACCGTCACCGGCATGACGGAGTCGTCGGCGTTGAGCGTCACCGCGAACAGGAAGTCCGCCCAGGCGAACAAGAATGCGAACAGGGCCGCGGTGATGATCGCGTTGCGGCTCACGGGCAGCACCACCGACCACAGCACGCGCCCCTGCCCGGCGCCGTCGACCATGGCCGCCTCCCCCAGCTCGGCGGGAATGGTGACCATGAACGCCCTCAGGATCAGCACGGCGAACGGCACGGCGACCGTCGAGTCGGCCAGGATCAGCGCCGCGTAGGTGCTCAGCAGACCGGTCTGATTCATGACCGCGTACAGCGAGTTGGCCATCACGATGCCGGGCACCATCTGCACCAGCAGCAGCGCGAACAGCAGCACACCGGCCCCGGGTACGCGGAACCTGCTCAGGGCGTAGGCCGCCGGCACCGACAGCGCCAGTGTCAGCGCCACGGTGCCCGCCGCCACGATCACGCTGTTCAGTAGCGAGCGCCCCTGGCTCTCGACGGCCTGGCGGTAGCCGTCCAGCGTCCCGCCGACCGGGAACCAGCGCGGCGGTGTCTCCAGCAGTCCGGTTGCCGGCTGGAACGAGGCGTTGACCATCCAGTACAGCGGGAACAGCAGCACCCCGACGATCACCAGCGCCGCGACGGTGGTGAAGGCGGTGCGCACCCTCCGGTGAACGGCCACGGCTACCTCCTCCCTCTCGTCGGCGCCGCCCCGGCCGTGCGCAGCCCGCGCAGGTAGAACACGGCGAACACCAGCGCGATGAGGATCAGCAGGTTGCCCACGGCCGCGCCGAGGCCGAAGTCCAGCTCGCCGAAGGACAGCGAGTAGGACCAGGTCGTCAGGGTCTGGGTGGCGTTGGCCGGCCCGCCCTGGGTGAGGACCATGATCACGTCGAACACCTTCAGCGTGTAGACGAGGCCGAGCATCAGCACCACCGCGCTCACCGGTCGCAGCAGCGGCCAGGTGACGTGCCGGAACCGCTGCCAGGGGCCCGCGCCGTCCAGGGCCGCCGCTTCGTAGAGCTGGGTGGGGATGCTCTGCAGCCCGCCGTAGAGGATGACCATGTTGAACGGGATGCCGACCCAGATGTTGGCGACCGTCACCGACGGCAGCGCCATCGCCGTGCTCGACAGCCAGGGCACCGCGGCGTCGATCACGCCCAGGCCGAGCAGGGTCTGGTTCAGCACCCCGTACTCCTGGTCGAAGATCCAGCGCCAGACCGTGCCCGAGACGACCAGCGGCAGCAGCCACGGGATCAGCAGCAGCGAGCGCAGGACCCCGTTGAGCGGGAAGTGCCGCTGGAAGAACACCGCCAGAGCCAGCCCGATGCCGAACTGGAATGCCAGCGAGGCGACGGTGAACACGGCCGTGTTGGCCATCGCCGTCCCGAAGAGCGGATCGCTCAGCACCGCCGCGTAGTTCGCGAGCCCGACGAAGGGCGCCTCCCCGGTGTAGAACGACGCGGCCGAGTACTCCCGCAGGGCCATGGTGAAGTTGGCGGCCAGCGGGTATCCGAAGAAGACGGCCAGGTAGAGGACGATGGGCGCGAGGAAGCCGACCCGGGCGGGCATCAGGACTCCGGAACCGACTTCTGCGCCGTGGCCAGTGCTTCCTCAGCCGAGCCCGATCCGGCCAGCGCTTCCTGCACGGCGTCGGCGATGGCGGCGGAGACGTCGGGGTAGTCCTCGCCCAGCTGGGCGGTGCGCGACCGGGCGGTGGGCACCGACTCCACGAACGGGGCCATCCGCGGGTCGTCCTCGGCGAGCTGCTGGGCCGCCTCCTCCTTGGCGGGCACGTAGGCGTTCAGTTCGGCCCACTCGCGCATGTTCTCGTCACTGAGCAGGCACTGCAGCACCTCGACGGACTTCTTCTCGCGCTCCCCGCCGCTGCGCGCGACGGCCCAGACCTCGCCGCCCATGGGGGTGGCGGGGTCGGCCCCCTCCCCTGGCACCGGCAGCGGGACGACGTCGTACTCGGCGCCCTCCTCGTCGAGCACCGGGAGCTGCCAGGAGCCGTTGATCATCATGGCGGCGCGCTCGCCGAGGAACTGGTCGTTGACGTCGGCCTGCGACCAGTTGACCGCCGACTGCGAGACCGAGCCCTCCTCGACCAGGTCCGACCACAGCTCCAGCGCCTCGACCGCCTCAGGCGAGTCCAGCTCGGTGAGGGTCGCCCCGTTGCTCCACAGGAACGGCTCGAAGGTCCAGGTCCCCTCCTCGTGCCCGATGGCCGAGAACGCGAGGCCCTTGGTCTTTCCCCGGGTGAGGTCGCCGGCGGCGCCGCGCAGCCCGTCCCAGGTGCGCGGCGGCTCGACGCCGGCATCCTCCAGCATGGCGGTGTTGGTGAACAGCGCGAGCCCGTTCACACCGGGGGCGATGCCGTAGAGGGTGTCCTCGTGCGTGCCGACCTCCAGCACGCTGGGGTAGTAGCCGCCGGTGTCGAAGCCCGCTTCGTCGAGCGGCAGCAGCCCGCCCGTGGCCGCCATCTGTGGGAGGTTGGGGTTGTCGAGGAGCATCAGGTCGGGCAGTTCCTGCTGCGAGGCGCTCTGCAGCAGCCGCGGCATGAGCTGGTCGCGGGGCTGGGCGTCGCGTTTGATCTCGACCCCGGACTGCCGGCCGCATTCATCGAGCATCTTCTGGGTGGTGCCGTTCTGCGGTTCGGCGAGGTTGTAGTCCATGGCGGTGAGCGAGGTGACCTCCTCCTCGCCGCCTCCGCCCGCGCAGGCCGAGGTCAGGGTGAGCAGGCCGGCGGCGGCCAGGGCGCAGGAGCCGCGCAGTAGGTGCGGGCTGCGGCCGGTCGGTGCTGATGGCATGGGGCGCTCCTTGCGTGTGTCGAAGCGCTTCGATTGCGCTGACGGACGGGAAGGGGGACGGTGCCGCCGCGCTCGGGCGGCCGGCGGGGCGATGTGGGCGGGACGAGGGGCCTGGTGCGAAGCGGAACGGGGTAGGGGCCGGTTCAGGGCAGGGCGGGTCGAGCGGCGGCGCTCGCCCGCGGCACGAGGCGCGGCGGAAGCAGGGTCACTTCCGGGGGTCCTAAGTCGTCGAGCTTGTCCATGAGCAGGGAGACGGCGCGCCCGCCCACCTCTTCGGCGGGCAGGCTCACCGAGGTCAGCGGCGGCGAGGTCTCGGTCGCGACGTCGTCGGGCGCGATGGCCACGACGGAGATGTCGGCGGGGACCTCGCGGCCCAGGCCGCGTACGGCGTCGAGCAGCGGCGCCACGGCCGGCTCGTTGTGCACGACGAGCCCGGTGACACCGGGGCGCTCACCGAGCAGTCCGGTGACGGCGGCGGCGACCGCGGTCGGCGCGGCGTCGCAGGGCACCACGGCGCTGCCGATGCCGCGCTCGTGCGCCTCGGCCCGGAACCCGGCGACCGTGCGCTCGGCGAAGCCGGTGCGGCGCTCATAGACCGAGGGCGGCTGGCCGATCAGCGCGATCTCGCGGTGGCCCAGCGCGGCGAGGTGCGCCGCGCAGGCGCGGCCGGCGGCCTCGAAGTCGAGGTCGACGCAGGTCAGGCCCTCGGTCTCGGCGGGAACGCCGATGAGTACCGAAGGGTGGGACAGCGAGCGCAGGGTGGGGATCCGGGCGTCGTCGACCTCGACGTCCATGACGATGATGCCGTCGACCATCGAGGTCCCGGCGACGCGGCGCAGCCCGCCCTCGCCCTCGGCCTGGGTGAGCAGCAGGACGTCGTGCTCGCGGTCGCGGGCGCTGGTGACCACCGAGACCGCGAACTGCATGGCCACCGGCACGTGGATGCCGGGGCGCAGCGGGACCACCAGAGCGATGACGTTCGAGCGGTTGCTGGCCAGGGCGCGTGCGCCGGCGTGCGGTTGGTAGCCGAGTACGTCGATGCTGTCCAAGACCCTCCGGCGGGTGGCCGGCGAGATCGACCGCTTGCCGCTGAGCACGTAGGAGACGGTGCTGGGCGACACCCCGGCATGCCGGGCGACGTCGGATATTCGCACGCCTGCCTCCTGGAGTCGAACCGATTCGACCAGCCGGATGTTACGCGCATCACATGCGGGGTGCAATGGGTGCGGGCGGCTGGTGCGCCTGCTCGGGCCCCGAACCGGCCGGGAAGGGGGAGATGGGGGTCGCCGCGCGTCCTCGCCGTCCGCCGTCATCCGCAAGCGGCGGCCCGCTCGGCGGATCGGGCCGAACTGCGCCGGAATTCCGCTGACAGGCCCGCCGCACTCCGTACCGGCCGGTTTCGTTGAACCCGATTCCGCTCCGCTATGGAATGCGGTGATTCGCGGCGACAGGTCGGCTGCGAACGAAAATGCGGGGATTCGCGGCGCATGCGGCGCGAACCTGGCGGCCAGGTCCGTGTGCGCCGAACTCCCTGACCAGGAGGGCCCGCGGACGTGGGTGCAGGCGGTCGAGCGTCGGCATGCCCCCGTGAACCGAAATCCCGATCGCATTCGGCAAGGTACCGCCGTTGGTGCGCGTGGAAAACCGGGATCGAGCGGTGTCCGGATCGCAGGCCGCGGATAGGGAGCGCGGTTCCGCAGTTCCGCCGGCGTCGCGCCCCGGCATGGAGAATCGCAATCGGGTCGCAGAGATGTCCCAGCGGCCAGGCGGGCGCCTTCCGCGGGCGCCGCTTCCCCCGACCCCGGCACCCCTCGTCAGGAGAACCATGACCGTCAGCCTCATCGTGGTCTTCGCCGTCCTCGCCCTGCTCCTGGTCGTGGGAATCGTGGTGGCGCGGAAGTTCGCCATTTCCAGCGACGACTCCGACGGGCCCATCGGCACCCTCATCGCGCCGTGCGTACTGTCCATCTTCCTCATCGCCCTGGCGATGGGCCTGGTCATCGGCTGGGAGAACAACCACGGCGCGGCGGAGGACGCCATCGAGGAGGCCGGCTACGCCACCGCGCTCTACTGGAACACCGCCGCGTTCCCCGACGAGCACGGGGCACGGGTACGTGCCGACGTGCGCGACTACGTCCGCGCCGTCGTACGCGAGGACTGGCCGTCGATGCGGGGCGACCGCGAGCTCTCCGAGAGCGCCTCGGGCGCGTTGGACCGGCTGCGCATGAGCGTCAACGAGGTGCCGGGCGACGAGCCGGCCGCGGCCTTGCAGAATATGCACGCTCGGCAGAACGTCACCGAGCTCGGCGAAGCGCGTGTGAAGCGGGCCGACTCCGCCGCCGACACCATCCCCCGCTTCGTCACCCTGGCCGCCGCCGTGAGCGGCCTGGCTGTGGTGGTCCTGCCCTTCGGCATGCAGGTGCGGCGGACGCGGAGCCGGCTCTTCTGGGCCCTGGTGAACCTGGGGTTCGTGGGAGCCACCCTCGTGCTGCTGCTCCTGCTGGACAACCCCTACACGGGTGTGCTGGCGACCGACTCCGGAGCGTTCCAGGATGCGCTGGAGGGCTTCGGTCGCGTCGACGCCGCCGCTGCGGTCGGCTGAGCGGCGGCCGGAAGGCCGCGGTCCCGGAGTCCGGTGCGGTGGGGGCGGACTCCGGGACCGCACGCGCTTGCCGGGGGCGGGTCAGCGGCGGGCGGAGGAACCCACGGCGCCTGTCACGGCGATCAGCACGGCGAACACCATGATGTGCATCGGTTCGAACCCGTCGGTCCCGCCGCTCTCCGCGGACTCGAACAGCGGCGCCCCCAACAGCGGGGGATCGTCGGGCCGGTGCGGCTGAGGGGATGACGGCGTCGCCGTGCTCGGCGGAGCCGTCGGCCGCGGCGGACGCGTGTCGTCCGCTGCGGCGGGCTGCGGCGGAGCTACCCGCCGGGCGTCCGCCGGCTCGGGACCGGGAACATCGGGCGCCTCCGACGGGATCTGCGGCTCCGGGGGAGCGGTGGGTCCCGGCGGAGCGGGCGATTGCGGAGGGGCGGACGGCTCGGGCAGTTCCGGAGGAACGGTGGGCTCCGGCGGAGGCGCGGGCGGTGCGGGCTCAGACGGCGGCGCGGGTTCCGGCGGAGGGGGCGCCTGCGCGCAGTCCACCGGACCCGGCCAGTCCGTCCAGTGCGGCGGCCCCGGCATGTCGGGGCACTCGGGCACCACCGGCCAGTCCGGCGGCCGGGGACGGTGCGGGGTGTCGAGCGGTTCCGGCGCCTCCGGCGGGTGCGGGGCGCCGAGCTGTTCCGGCGGTGGGGGAGGGGGCGGTGCGTCGAGCGGTTCCTCCGGCGGACCCTCCGGCGCGGTCGCTGCCGGAGCATCCGCGGGGCCGCCCGGCTGCGAGTCGGCCGCGGGGGCGCCGGGGGCGGAACCGTCCACCTGCGGCGCCGCGGCGTGGGCGGTCCCGCCGCAGAGGGTGTACTCGGCCGCGAAGGCGGCCAGCGCCAACGCGCACATGCGCGTGCGACCCGTTCCGGTGCGTCCTCGATCCATGGGCGGCGGACTCCTCCGAGCGACTCTGGCGGGATGAGAGGGGGATCGGCTGGTGTTCCTTCTTGTAACACAGAGTGAGAAGGTGCCGGTGGACCGCGTGGGCGCCTCAGGGCTCTCGCTCGGCCGATGCTCCCATGATTCGGGTGCTCGCAATGGCCATTCGCGCCGATCCGAAATCGCATGAGGTCGGAGTTCACCGTCGAGTGTCCACCGGGTTCGGCGGAGCTGTGCCGATTCCCGCGCCTACCCGGGGGCCTCCGCGCCGGTGCGCGCACGCATCGCCTCGGGCCGGACCAGGGGGCCAGGTCGGCCGGCCGGGCCGCGCGGGGCGGGTCGGCGGCCTCTGCTTGCGGGATGCCGGGCCTGCGCGCGGGTAGCTAGCCGGCATGGACGCAAGCGAGGCAACCGAGCCTTCGACACCGCCGAACGAACCACCCCGCGTCGCCGTTCTCGGAACGGGCATCATGGGCGCGCCCATGGCCCGCAACATCGCGGCCGCGGGACTGCCGGTGCGGGTCTGGAACCGCACCGCAGCCAAGGCCCGGCCGCTGGCGGAGTACGGCTGCACGGTCGCCGACAGCCCGGACGAAGCCGTCGCCGACGCCGACGTCATCGTCACGATGCTCACCGGCGGCGACGCGGTCGAGTCCCTGATGGTCGGCCTCGCGCCGCCCCGGGGCGCGGTCTGGGCGCAGACCACGACCGTCGGCACGGCCGCCACCGATCGCCTGGCCGCGCGGGCGGCGAAGCTGGACCTGGAGTTCCTCGACGCGCCCGTGCTGGGCACCCGCGCACCCGCCGAGCAGGGGACGCTCACGGTCCTGGCCGCGGGCCCGGAGCGGGCGCGCCGCCGCGCCGCGCCCGTGTTCGGCGCCATCGGCTCGCGCACCCTGGCGGCGGGCCGGGTCGGTGACGCGAGCCGGCTGAAGCTGGTCGTCAACAGCTGGGTGCTGGCGCTGAGCTCGGCCACGGGAGAGGCGGTCGCGCTCGCCGAGGGCCTGGGCGTGGACCCGCGGGCCTTCCTCGACCTGGTCTCGGGCGGCCCGCTGGACAGCGGCTACCTGCACGCCAAGGCCGAGGCCGTGCTCACCGGCGACTACACGCCCAGCTTCTCGGTCGCCAACGCGGCCAAGGACGCCGGCCTGGTCCGCGAAGCGGCCGAGAACGCGGGCCTGCGCGCGGACCTCGCCGCAGCGTCGGAGAACCGCCTGCTGCGCGCCGCCGAGTCCGGCCACGGCGACGAGGACATGGCGGCGTCCTACTTCGCCAGCTTCCCGCCGGAGTAGCCGACCGGCGCCGCCCGCCCTCGATGCGGGCGCCGTGTGGCCTGATCCGGCCGCGGAGAGCGGGTTTGCGCCGGCGGCAACCGGTTGCGCACGAGGAAAGCCGCGCTGCGGCCGGCGGGGGGCCGCCGGTGCCGGATGCCCTGAGTGCCGGGAGGTGTTCTCAGCGTCATGGCGGAGTCACGGGCGGGTAAAAGGCGCTCATGGACGCACATAAGCCGGGCATCCGTGTCCAATGCACAAGAATCATGGCCTGCCTTGCCTTCGCCGCCGTGGCCGCGGGCGGGTGGAGCGCGACGGCGCATGCGGCGGTCCCCTCCGCGGCGCTTCCGGCGGCCGAGTCCCAGCAGACCGGGAAGCCGCTGCTCAGCGTGGGCGACTCCGGATCGGCGGTGCGCGAGGTCGAGCGGCGGCTGAAAGAGCTGGGCTACTGGCTGGGGCCGGTCGACGGCGAGTTCGACGTCCGGACCAGCCAGGCGGTCTTCGCCGCGCAGAAGGCGGCGGGGATCGCCCGCGACGGCGTCGTGGGCCCCGACACCCGGGCGGCGCTCGCCGAGGGCCCTGTTCCCGAGGCGGACAGCTCTTCGGGCGAGGTCCTCGAAGTGGACCTGGACCGCCAGTTGCTGCTGGTGGTCCGCGACGGCGAGGTGCGGCACGTGCTGAACACCTCCACGGGGTCGGGCGAGACCTACACCTCGCAGGGGCAGACCAACGTCGCCGTCACGCCCGCCGGCGAGTACGGGGTCTTCCGCCGCGTCGACGGCTGGGACGACGGCCCGCTCGGGTCGCTGTACCGCCCCGCGTACTTCAACGGCGGGATCGCCGTGCACGGCTACTCCTCGGTGCCGCCCTACCCGGCCTCCCACGGCTGCGTGCGGGTGAGCCTGCCCGCCATGGACTGGCTGTGGGCCAACGGCCACGTCACCAACGGCACGCCGGTCGTCGTGCGCTGACCGCCGTTCCCGCGCAGGCGGGCCCCGCGGTGCCGGGGCCCGCCGGGCGCGCGCCGCGCCGAAGGGATCGCCTCTGCCCGCCCTCCGGAGCGCCCTGAATCGTTTTCCTCTGTCGTCGCAGGTCGCCTCGCAGGGTCTCGGCGACTGCGCGAAGACGGGTTGCCACCCTGTGTGTCCGTTGCCATACTCACCACACCGGTAAGCGCTTACCAAGCGGTATTGCAAGGGCACCGCTTGCCGATCCCCCAGTGAACAGGAGTGGACGATGAGACTCCCCAGTACACGATCCGGCGCAGCCGCAGGCCACCGCAGACGCGCCCTGATCACCGGAAGCGCGGGCACTGCCTGCGTGCTCGCGCTCGCGGGCGCCGCGCAGGCGCACGACGGCCAGTCGGCGGGCGCCGACGTCCGGCCGGCCGCCGCGGACTCCTCGACGGCTCAGGCCGCCTGCGGCGACGGTTTCTTCGAAGCCGAGGCGGTCCTCAGCGGCGGGACCTGGACCTCCCGCAACGGCGGTGAAACGGTTTACACCGGGGGCGACATGCTGGAGGCGATGCGCGCGGCCGTCGGCAGCCTGACGCCCGGCCGCAGTTCGATGGAGAGCGTCGTCGTGCGCGGCTCCGGCTCGATGGGCGCCGGCGAGTCGCTGGACCTGCCGAGCCACACCTCGGTGGAGGTCTGCGGCACCGTCCACGTGGCCGGCACCCCCAGGGGCGACAACGCGGTCGTGCGCGCCCGCGGCGTCCACGACGTCGCGGTCCCGCACCTGCGCGTCACCGGAGCCCCCTACTTCGGGATCTTCGTCCGCAACGGCGAGAACATCCACCTCGGCCAGATCGACCTGCGGCTCTCCGGCGGCCTGGGCATCCGCATCGACAACCACAGCGACCGCAGCGAGCCCACCCGCAACGTCGCCATCGACGACGTCTACGTCTCGGGCACGGACAACCACGGCGTCGAGACCTACGGAGTCGACGGAATCGACATCGGCACCGTCGTCGCCCGCGACACCGCCTACTCCGGTCTGCTGCTCAACGAAACCACCAACGCCGAGGTCGGCACCGTCGACGGCGAGGGCGCCGGTACCGGCACCGGCTATGCGGCCTTCCGCATGGCCAACCGCAACGGCCGCATCGGCGACTCCTACCCGACGAACGTCCACGTGGAGGAGGTCGTCGCCCGCGGTGGCGGACGCGGCCTGTTCTGCGTGTCCGAAAGCGGCGGCGCCGTGGTCGACCGGGTCGACATCGCCGGCACCGGCAGCAACGCGATGCTGCTGGAGAACTGCTACAACGTCACGATCGCCGCCGAGTCGGGATCCGTCTCGGGGCCGGGGGACATCCGCATCGCCTCCCGCGACGAGTTCCCCGTCTCGCGCGACATCACGCTGCAGAACCTCACCGTCACCGACTCGGCGGTCAACGAGAACCCCTGCGGCGAGAACATCACGGTGCGCAACAACACCTTCGTCAACAGCAGCCGCAACGTGTGCTGACACCGGACCCCGCCCGGGCCTGGGGCCACCCGGTTACACCCGGCCCGGGCGCGCTCCGCGGCGGACCGCGCCGCTGTCGCCGGTGTGTGCCAGCATCTCCCTCGACCGCTTCGCCCAACAGCACACGGCGGAGCCGACCGCGAGGAGCCCGCAGTGGCCGACGACCCGCAGTCCTACGCGCCGCGCCTGGCCGAAGACCCGCGCAACGAGCCCCTCGGAACGGGCGGCGAGCGCGAGACGCTCACGGCGTTCCTCGACTGGCACCGGCGCACACTGGAGCTCAAATGCGCGGGACTGGACCCCGAGCGGATGTCCGAACGCGCGGTGCCGCCGTCGGAGCTTTCGCTGCACGGGCTTCTGCGCCACCTGGCGGGCGTCGAGCGCTGGTGGTTCCGCATCCAGTTCGCCGGCGAGGACGTTCCGCTGCTCCACTACAGCGACGACGATCCCGACCTCGACTTCCACGGCACCGCCGCCGACCCGGCCGATGCGCTGGCCGAGTGGCGGCGCGAGGTCGACGCCTCCCGCCGGATCGTCGCGGGGGCGCCGCTGGAGGACACCGGCATCCGCAGGCGGACGGGAACTCCCTTCTCCCTGCGGGCGGTCCTGGTGCACATGATCGCCGAATACGCCCGGCACAACGGGCACGCCGATCTGCTGCGGGAACGGTTGGACGGCAGTACCGGAATGTGATCCGCGAATCTCCCGGTCATGGGCGGTGAAAAAACCGGCGGGGAAGGGCGCGGTAGCGCCGGAATGACGTGGCGCGTCCTTGAGATGACGGACGGCGAAACGGAATCCGCGGCGATTTCCGTTGCCGGGTCGGACCGGGAATCACCGGTCGCGAATTCGCCTCCGGATTCCCGGTCCGACCGCAGGCGGCCCGTCCGGGGACCCGCGGGTCCCCGGACGGGCCTCGTCGCTGCGGCTGCTGCGGTCAGGCGGCGCCGACGTTGACGTCGACGCAGGAGTAGAACGCGTTGGCGGTGTCGGCGATGTTCCACACGGCCAGGATCTTCTGCTGGCCGCTGTAGCCGCTCAGGTCCACGTGGTGGGTGACGGTGTCCGGCGGCTGGGCTCCGCCGTCGTCGAACGAGGCCACCATGTCGTCGCCGATGAAGTACTGCCACGTCGCTGTGGAGTGCTGCGCGGTGAGCGACCAGGTGAAGTCGAGGCTGTTGCCGACCGGCGTGACCTCCCATCCCTTACTGTCGTCGTCGAGCTCGGCGAATCGGCCGTTGCCGCCGCTGCAGCTGGTCAGGCCCTTGGGGCCCTCGACGCTCTGCGGCTCCCACTGGATCTGGCCGCATTCGACGGTCCCCGCCGCGCACTGGGCCTGGCGGCTGGGCGGCGAGGAGACGTAGCCGTGCGCGCTTGCGACGCCCGCGGGCAGGAGCGCGAACAGCAGAGGGGTGGCGGCCGCGACGGCCGCGGTCGAGAAGCTGGCCTTCTTCAGGTTCATGGAAGTCCTTCGTGTCGGGAGGCGCCGCCCCGCGCGGCCGGCTTGGCGGCCGTGCATCGGATCGGGCGGGGCGCCGCCGTAGCGGGGTAGTCGGGGCGTAAGAACCCGATGCGGTCCTCCGCGCGGTCCGGCGCCCGGCCGGGGGTACCGGTGACCGAGGGAGCATGCGCCGCCGCCGCGGGAAGAGCCGGTCCCCGCGGCTGCGCAGACGCGCATTCCACGGCGTGCGGAATTTCCGCACTCGGTGGCGAACGGCGCCGTCCGTGAATTCCGGAGGCCGCCGACCCGGCCCCTCGGAGAATTCCCGTCCACCGAGTGGTCCCGACGCTAAATGGAGTGACACAGCCCGTCAAGGCGCCGATGCGTCAGGTGATTTCGCGGAAATGGCCGCCTCCGCCGGCCTATTTCCGCGCGCCAGGCGCCGACCGGTATCGTCCGGCTGCAATTCCTGTTCCCGCGTCCAACCAGCGCCGTCGCCACCGCCGTGCGCCGACTGGTCTAGACCGCAGTCGCGGCCCGCTTCACGGTGCTGCCGGGCCGAGATTCTGTCCCTCGGGTAAGAGGAATGTAACCATCCCGCTACCCTTTCTTCCGGGTCTGCGACACGGTAAACAGGAACGGACACGCCCGCAGGCGGTGGTGGCCGTCCGCCGCTCGGTGGGACGGAGCGCTCCGGCACCCGGAGGCTTCGTCGACCCGCCCGCGGCCATGGTGATGCGCTCCGACGAACAGGCGCCACCGGACGCGGCCACGGGCGCATGCCTCGGACCGCGCTGGAAGACGCCGGAGGAGCGGGGCGGGCCGGTACCCCGGCGGAGGCCGCGGCAGGCGTTTCGCTCGGTGGCGGCTAGAGGAGGACAGGTGGCACGCATGATCGACCCGGACGGCGCTGAAAGCGCCGCGGCCGACCCCATCGACGAGTCGGCCGCTGACGCGGTCGGCCTCGAAGCCGTCGGCGCGGCAGCGGCCGCGTCGCTTCGGCAGGGCCAGGACGTCGCCAAGGCGTTCGCCGAGTTCGCGCGTGACCTGCTCCAGCACGAGACGGTGCAGTCGACCCTGGAGGAGATCACCGCCCTGGCGACCTCCGAGGTCGAAGGCTGCGAGTTCGCCGGCGTCTCCGTCGTGGAGAAGCGGAAGAACATCAGCACCTACGGGGCGACCCACTCGGTCGTCGAGCAGGTCGACGAGATCCAGTACCGCACCGGCGAGGGCCCGTGCATCGAGGCGATCTGGGTGCGCGAGGTGTTCGCCGTCGACGCGCTCTCCGAGGAGACCCGCTGGCCCAAATTCGCCGCCGAGGCGGCCCCCTTGGGCGTGGAGAGCATGTGCTCGTTCCAGCTGTTCACCCACGACGACATCCTCGGCGGCCTGAACCTCTACTCGTCCCGGCCCCGGGTGTTCGGCGTCGACGCCTACGAGATCGGGCAGATCCTCGCCGCCCACGCCGCGGTGGCGCTGGCCAACGTGCAGACCCAGCACAACCTCCAGCGCGCCATCCGCACCCGCCAGCGCATCGGCGAAGCCACCGGCATCCTCGTCGAGCGCTACAAGATCACCGACCGCCAGGCGTTCAGCCTGCTGGCCAAGGCCTCGCAGAACCTGAACGTGAAGCTGAGCGTGCTCGCCGACGAACTGGTGCACACCGGCAGCTTCCCCGGAGGCAGCTGAACCGCGCCGGGCGCCACCCGGCACGGATGGCCTGGTCACCCGGTCGGCGGCCCGACCTCGACCGTGCGCTCGGCCGCCGCGGGCGCGTAGAACGCCAACAGCGCCTCGGCCTCGGCCCGCACCGCTGCCTCTTCGTCGCCGCTGAGGTGCCGGAACGGCCGCACATCCAGGACCGCGGCGCGCCGCCGCACCGTGATGCGCCAGCCGCCGGCGGCGAACCCGTCGAGCAGGATCAGGCCGGGATCGGTCCCGTTCCTTGCGGTGAAGCCGTGCGCGCGCAGGTCCACGGTCACGAGGCGGTCCAGATCGGCGAAGGACCAGCGCAGGTTGTCGAATTCGTAGAGGAAGCGCACCGGTGCGGGGGTGTCGGCGTCGGGGCGCGGCGCATCCGGAAGATCGAACAGCTCCCGCCCCTCCTCGGAGCGGAACACCCTCAACCGCGGCCGCAGGCCGTCGACCACCTCGTTCAGGCGGGTCAGCCCGCACCATTTCTGGGCGTCGAGCACCGAGGCGGGGCCGAACGCCGCAAGGTAGCGCAGGACCAGGTGCTCAAGGCCGGCGGGCTCCGGAAGCGGGCGGCCCAGCCAGGTCTCGACGGGACTGTGCGCCGCGGGGCCGCTGCGGCCCCACTGCCCGCGCGGAGGCACCTGCGCGAGCGGTACGAGTGTCCGGACCCACTGCGCGAGCGCCTGCGGATCGCGCTCCCCCCAGCCTGCGGAGCGGCCGTGCTCGGCCAGCCTGGAGCCGAGCTCTCCGAAGGTCAGCGGCCCCTCCTGCAACGCCGCGCGACCCGCCTTCTCCACCTCTGCCGGGTCGAGCCCGGAGACCCGGCGTCCGAAGGCGCTCCGGTACATCCGCTCGTGGACGGGGGCCGTCAGCGGGCGCAGGCGGACCGCGTCGTCGGCGGTCAACAGGTGGATGGTGGAGCGCATCACCGGCATCCGCACGATCGCCCCCGAACCCAGCAGCTCCGAGGTGGGCTCGGGGGCGTAGTCGGCCAGTCGGGTCCACAAGCCCGTGTACCAGGTGTGGGGGGTCTGTGCCTGGAGGCCCACCAGGTGTGCGAGGGCTTGTTCGGGCGCCATCGCCGAGCGCCGCAGCAGGAGCTGGCGCTCCAGGGTGGCCCGGTTCAGACGGCGGCGGCCGAGCACCGCGGATACGTTCATGGCAGCAGGATACGGACCGCTGCCGACACGCTCCCGGTCGCGCGTCCCTCAGCCGTCGGACTCGGCGGAGTGCCCGCTGGAGGCGGCGGAGCCGGCCTCCGAGGCGACGATGGCGACGTCGGAGTCGGCCTCGCGCAGCCGCCGCGCCCGGTCGAGCCAGAGGCGCTTGCGGCGGGCGAGACGCCGCTTCGCGCTCACCCGCGCGTAGCGTGCGAGGTCGCCCGCCGCAGGGCGGGGAACCCCCGAGAGCGCGTAGCCGTTCTCGCGCAGCCGCTTGGCGAGAACGGTCTCGGCCAGTGCCGCCTCCCGCGGCTCCAGCCGGTCGTGCCACGATCCGGAGCTGGACGCGTTCACGTCGCGGCCGGTGTTGCTGTGCCAGGTCTTGAACTTGGGCACCGCGCTCTTGGCCACCTTGCGCGGCTCGCACATCACCGGGTCGAACTCCTCGCCGAGGAAGTCGCACAGCGCCGACAGCTCGCGCTCCGGATCGGCGACGAGGTCCTCGTAGCGCAGCTGGTGGAAGGTGTCGGGGCCCAGGAGGCGAACGGCGGTGCGTCCGTAGTCGATCGCCTCGGCCCAGGTGGAGATCGCGTGGTAGCTGGTCTGCTTGTACCAGGGCATCTGCTTGAGCGAGCCGACGCAGTCGCGGCCGTCGCGGATCAGGTGGACGAACTGCGCACGCGGGAACATCCGCCGCAGCTCCTCGACCGCCTGGTAGTAGCCCGGCCGCTTGTCGCCCCAGCGCTCCTTGCCGAAGCGGCGCGCGTACTGGCGGAGCACGGTGCCCAACGCTGAGCCGACGGTCGGCGGGCCGTCGACGATGGCGGCCACCGTCTCGTCGCGGTCCAGCTTGAGGTCGCGGTAGCGGGTGTTGCGCGGGCCCGTGACCGCCTCGGCGAGCCTGCGCCGGTTCGCGCTCTCGTCCAGGTCGCCGAACTCGGCGCGGCGGCGGTAGAGGTCCAGCATGAAGCGGGTCTCCGGCGGGATCGCGAGTCGCGGGTGGGCGTGCAGCATCAGCTGCAGGAGGGTTGTGCCCGACCGGGGGCAGCCGAGGATGAAGATCGGGCGCTCGGCGGGGGAGGGCCAGCCGTCCACAGGTGAGCCACCGTCCATCGTTGCGGGAACAGATGCGGAATGCGGGATCGGCCCGGCGGGCCGGTGATCAAGACAGACTATCGGCCGACGGCACTGTGTTCCGAAACATCGGATCGGCGGTGTCGGCGCCGGCGGTGGCTGCACCCCGTGCCGCGGGGGGCGGCGCTGCTGCACGGGCGCGCCGTCTGGCATGCTTGCCGGCTCACAGGCCGCCGGCCGGACCGGCGGCGAGGGGAGGGGACCGCATGGCCGCGGATACGGGACCGCAGGCGCAGTTGCCCGGCGCGGCGGCGCGGCCCGCCACCGGAGCCGACTGGCTGCGCCCCTCCCAGGTGCTGCGCTTCGCCTGGCAGGAAGCGCTCTCCTGCCTCTTCGCGGTGTGCCTGTTCGTCGGGCTGGCGCTCTCGTCCGTCGTGCCGCTGCCCCTCGCCCGCTACGACGCGCTGCTGCTCTACGGCATCGCGCTGACAGCGGTGTTCTGGGCGACCCGTCTGGAGACCGGGTCCGAGGCGCTCGCGGTCGCCGGGTTCCACGTCGTAGGGCTGGTGTTCGAGCTGGTCAAGGTAAACATGGGGTCGTGGAGCTACCCGGAGGAGGCGCTGACCAAGATCGGCGGGGTACCGCTGTACAGCGGTTTCCTGTACGCCGCCGTGGGCAGCTACGTGTGCCACGCGTGGCGGCGGCTGGACCTGGAGCTGGCCGGCTACCGCGGGGTCGCCACCGCGCTGGTCGCCGCCGGGATCTACACCAACTTCCTGACCCACTACTGGCTGCCCGACGTGCGCGTGGCGCTCGCCGCCGCCATGGTCGCCGCCACCTGGGGCGTGATGGTGCGTTTCACCGTGGGCGCCGTGCGCTACCGAATGCCTCTCGCGCTGTCGTTCGTGCTGATCGGCTTCTTCCTGTGGGTGGCCGAGAACATCGCGACGTTCCTGGGAGCCTGGGAGTACCCCTACCAGGCCGACGTGTGGCGCCTGGTCCACCCGGCCAAGTTCGGGGCCTGGGCGCTGCTGGTGACGGTGGCCTGCGTGATCGTCGCCACCTGGAAGCAGGCCGGCCGGGAACGCGCCCTGCAGCCCCGATGAGCGCCGCGGTCCCCGTCCGCGGGCCGACGCGGTAGATTTCCCGGCGTGCGAACGAGCGGAGAGCAGGCCGCGGCCGAGCGGTCGGTGCTGATCTACACGGACGGCGCCTGCGCCGGCAACCCGGGGCCGGGCGGTTGGGGCGCGGTGCTCCACTACGGAGAGCACGCCAAGGAGCTCTACGGCGGCGAGGCCCGGACCACCAACAACCGCATGGAGCTGATGGCGGCCATCATGGCGCTTGAGGCGCTCAAGCGGCCGCTGTCGGTGAGCCTGCACACCGACAGCACCTACGTGCGCAACGGAATCACCACCTGGATTCGCGGCTGGAAGCGCTCGGGCTGGATGACCAGCGCGAAGAAGCCGGTCAAGAACGCCGACCTGTGGCAGCGCCTGGACACTGCCGCCGAACGGCACGACGTCCGGTGGAACTGGGTGCGCGGGCACAGCGGGGACAGCGGCAACGAGCGCGCCGACGCGCTGGCCTGCCGCGGCAGAGACGAGGCGCGCGGACGCTGAAGGGCGTCGCCGGCGCCGGCCGGCGACGCCGCGGGCGCGGCCGGGCCCGACGCGAGCGTCAGCCGGAAGCGCTCTCGGCCCCCTCCGGCTCCGCGGCGTCCTCCGCGAGGCTGCGGTGCTTGCGGGCGACGACCGCCCCCACGGCCGCCGGGACCGCGGCCAGCGCCGCCAGGCGCATCCACGGCCGGTCGAACACGTGCCCCGTCGCTTCGTCCAACGACAGCCGACCGGGCCCCTGGGCCACCAGGGCCGCCGCGCCGAGCGCGATCAGGGCCGGGTACTCCAGGCCGCCGTCGGCGTTGAAGAAGCCGTTGGGCGCGTGCGTCTCGGCCGCCACGCCCATCGCCCCGGCCACAGCCGCGCCGCCCGCCGGCGTGCCGAGCCCGGCCACGAGTGCCGCACCGCCCGCCGCCTCGCACAGCCCGGCGACCGCAGCCATGGGCCGGGCCGGCCGGTAGCCCATGCCGTGGAACCCGTTCGCTGCGGCGTCCAGGCCGCCACCGCCGAACCAGCCGAAGAGCTTCTGCGTGCCGTGGGCGAACAGCGTCGCCCCCAGCCCCGTGCGTATGGCCAAGGCGGCCACGTCCCCCGTCGTCACGCATCCCGTCATGCGAACCTCCCCGCGTCCTCTTGCTGCGGCGTGCGACCGCCGCCCGCGCGAACCGGTGACCAGGGCGTCGGCCTGCGCACCCACTACCCTTCTCGGCGGGACCGAACGCGAGAAGAACGCGCGGCCGCGGAGCGGACCGGCGGAAACGCTGCGCCGCCGCTCAGGTGAGGGCGGCGATGACCGCCAGCAGGGTCGCGACGGCGGCGAAGACCAGGCTGAAGAGCAGGGTCAGCACGGGCGCGAGCAGCAGGCGCCCCGGACCGCCCACCGTGAAGCCGGTGGGGTCGGCCGGCTGGTAGGTGATCTCGACCTGCTGTCCCGGGCGGTTGCGGTCGAAGGCGGGGGTGTCGGGCGCGCGTCGGTGCACCTGGCGGCCGTCGGGCAGGGCGAACCGGACCGCGTAGGGGTAAACCCGGGTTTTCGACGGCCCGTCGTCGTCGCTGGAGCTGCGGATCTCGGTCCACGTCTGGGTGATGACGCCCCCGGTCGTGGTGGAGACGCGGCGCTTGCCCACCGCCGTGGCGAGGAAGTCGGCGCCTGCGCCTCCGATCGCCGCGGCCGCCGCGTAGAACACCAGGGCGATTCCGAGGAGGAAGTACCGCGTGTAGGCGGGATCGTAGGGGCCGTACAGGGTCGGGGTGAGAGCGAACAGGACGAGGCCCCCCACGAGCAGGAGCGCCGTCACGGCGACGACGGCGCGGAGCAGCCAACGGCGCAGCGGGGAGCGCTCGGCCTTCTCCGCGCCTGCGACGCCGTGCAGGTAGGGGTTGTCGGTGATCTCGACGTTGGCGGGGTCCTCCGGATCGAACAGGACCTCCACGCTCCACCCCTCGGCCGGGACGATCCCGCCGAAGCCGTCGGTGAACCGGTGCTCGTGGGCGCGCCCGGCCGGGTCGGCGTAGGCGAGCACGAACGGCTGCTCGAACGCGCCGCGCCCCTCGGGGACCGACGGCTCGACCGCGGTCACCGTCGCCTGCGCGCGGATCCCGTGCTCGGCGCGGCGCTGCCGCCTGCGCCGCGCGCGCAGCCCCAGCACGGTGAACAGCGCGCCGAAGAGCGCGAAGACGACGACCAGCGCGACGACGATCACAACTGCGACAGACAAGGGGGGACTCGCTTTCCACGGCCGCGGACTCGGCGCAGAGGGCACCCTACCGCCCGCGCCGGGCAGCGCGACGCCCGGTGCGCAGCGGCGCGATCAGTCGGCGGCGGGGTCCAGAGCGTTGAGGACGTCCTTCCACTGCGGGAGCCGGTCCTCGGCGGGTGCATCGGGGTCGAAGAGGACGCGGGCGCCCATACCGCGCAGCGCCTGCACGCTTGCGCCCGCGGCGGGGTGGCGGGCCAGCGGCCCGTTCAGGTGCGGGACGCACACGGTGGGGACGCCGTGGCCGAGCATCTCGCAGGCGACCGCGACCGCCATGGTGTCGGCGAACCCGGCGGCGATCTTGTTCAGCGAGTTGAAGGTGAGAGGGCAGGCCAGCAAGGCGTCCGGCGGCGGCAGGCGCTCGCCGGTGCCGGGCAGCCGGAAGTCCACCCGCACCCGGTCGCCGCTGATACCGGCCAGCTCGTGGACGTCGTGGAAGCGCGTGCCCATCGGTGAGGAGATCACGGTGACGGCCCATTCGCGCTCCCGCGCCTGCCGTACGAGGTCGGCCACGCTCTCGCGCGGCGACGAGGCTCCGGTCACCACCAGGTACAGGGTCCGATCGTCCATGCGCCGAGTCTAGGGAGTCCGCACCACCTGTTCGGACCCGGCCCGGCGAGCGGTCCCGGCAGCACGCCGGGCCTTGTCCTCCACCGCGCCCGAACCCCGCCGATCTTGTAGCTATCGTGAAGGAAAACGATTTACTCTCACGATGGCTACAAGATCGACGGCGTCGGCGCCTGCTGATCCGGTGCCGCTGACGACGGAGTCCTGAGCGCCATCCCCGATGCTCTGCTGCTCGACGGCGCTGAGCGCGCACTTCTGGGTGAGCAGCGCCCTGTGGGGCCGGCCCCGGATGGGGCGGAACCGGGGACTGAATCGGCAGCATGGGTTCTCGTGATGAGAGTCCCCAGGTCATAACGGTGGCCCCAGGAGGATTCGAACCTCCGACACCCACTTTAGGAGAGTGGTGCTCTGTCCCCTGAGCTATGAGGCCGGAACCGGGGCCCAGCCTAGCGGAGGATGGGGGGCCGATGGGCGGCCGGACGGAGGGCGAAGTTCCTACCCTTGCAGGCGGTCAGGTTGTCATGGTGGATCTGTGGTGTTGGTCACATTTAGTCCAAATGGCGCTCAGTGGAGGTTGCGGTGCTGTAACGGACGTAGCCTGGGACGCGGAATGAAGCACCGGTGACCTGCCGTTTCGCAGCGATGTCGACCCAGAAGCGCGATGTCGACCCCTCGCACTCCCCCCGTGTCCGCCGGAGAATCGATCTCGGTCAGTCCGATAGCGGACATGTAGTAACTTGCGATGCGGCCACGTGCACCACCGATTTACTCGCAACCGGAGGACCTCCTCGTGCCGTTCAACCTCGATTCGACGCGGCGATCGGCCCGCGTGCAGCGAATCGGGTCCTCCCGCTCCCCACTGGCCCTGCTCGCACGTGCGCGCAGGAACGGGGGGCTTTCGGTGATCGTCGCTCTCATCCTCGCACTCTTCGTGGTGCCCGGTGCTGAAGTCGCCTTCTCTCCCGTCAGCTCTCCCGCGTCGGCCGATTCCAAGCTCGACAAGCTCAAGAAGAAGGCGGACGAGGCCAAGGACGAGCTGGAGAAGGCCAACGACGAGTACACCAAGCAGAAAGACGAGCTGGACGACGCCCAGGACAAGCTGGTCTCCACGCTGCACGACCTCCAGCAGACGGAGCTGCGCCTGGCCGACATGCGCGAGCCGCTGGCCCAGCTCGGCAGCACGCTCTACATGCAGCCCAACGCCGGCGTCCTGGGTGTTCTGACCTCTGGCAAGCTGCAGCAGGACCTGCAGGCCGAGGCGCATGTGCTCAAGGTCGCCGACGACCGCCAGGCGATGCTGGACAAGGCCGACAACCTGCGCGGGGAGCAGTCCGACCTGGCCGCCCAGGCCCAGGAGCTGCAGACCGACACGCAGCTCCAGCGCGTCGAGCTGGAGGACAAGCTGGACGACCTGCGGGCCGAGTCGAAGGAAAGCACGAAGGAGCTGACCGCGGAGCTCAAGGACCGCGGACTCGACCCCGAGGCCTACTTCGCCGGCGCGGAGTGCGACCCCGCGGTCGCCGGCAACGCTGACGGCTACCCCAACGGACTGCTGCCTCAGAACAGCCTGTGCAAGCTCCACACGGGCGGCGAGTTCCTTCGCGCCGACGCCGCGATCGACTTCCTGAAGATGAACCAGGCCTACAGCGAGCGTTTCGGCGAGGGCATGTGCCTGACCAGCTCCTACCGCGACCTGTCCAACCAGCAGCGCCTCTACGCCACCAAGCCGCCCGGAATGGCGGCGGTGCCCGGTACGAGCAACCACGGCTGGGGGCTGGCGGTCGACCTGTGCGGCGGTGTGCAGTCCCAGGGCAGCGCGCAGTTCAACTGGCTGGAGGCCAACTCCACGAAGTGGAACTGGTTCCACCCGCAGTGGGCGTATTCCAACCCCTTCGAACCCTGGCACTGGGAGTACGACGCCGAGCACGGCTGAGGCGCCCTCCCTTCCTTGAGCGGGCCGTTCGGGCGGTGCCGGGCCGCGCGGTTGGGGGACGCTCGCCGAGGTGCGGTACGCGCGGGCGGTGGTCTTGACCGCCTGTTGTTCCCGGTCAGCCCCGTAGGGTGACCGACATGCGCGACACTCCGGCGTGTCCAGCGAGAGCGCGGGCCTCGGCCGGCCGCACAGCCAGCACCAGCAGCGGGCCGGCGGACGCGGCGTCCGCAGCGCCGGGCTCCTCGACGGCGATCACCGGTCGGTCCTCGACGACGGTCCGCGCGGACGGCGCCTCGCCGCGGTGGAGTGCGGCGTCGCCGCCCGGGGCCGCCAGCACGTCGACGCGGCTGCCCGGACGTACGAGGCCGTCGGGAAGTGTCCCGGCCGGACGCACCGGGGCCGCCACCAGTCCGGGGCCGTAGCCGCCTGCGGGAGGTCCCGCGATGCGCGCACGGGTGAGGACCTCGCCTCGGGTGACGGGGCCGGTGAGCGAGCGCCCGAGCGGGTCGTCGCGGGGGCGCAGCGCGTGCTCGGGCACCGCCGCAGGTGACAGCGCCCGCACCGCGAGGTCGCCGGGGGCCAGCGGGGCGAGCGCGTCGAGCCGCCGCGCGGCCACCAGGACCTCGGTGGCGGGTGTCGGCGGAGGGCGCAGCAGCAGCACGGCGCCGGTCAGTGCGAGCGCGGCGCAGAGGGCGCCCAGCGGTCGGCGCAGGCGGGAGAGCGCGCGCAGCGGAGCGCTTGCGGATTCGCGCCCGTTCACCGCGCCGCCCGGGTGCGCGGGGGCGGCGAGGAGTGCGGGTGGGGGACCGGCGGGCGGCCGGGGCGGGCGGTGTACGGAACGGGGGAGTCCATGCCCGTACCGTAGGCGGCGCGACGGGGGCCGTGCCGCCGTCGTCCACAGGCGCTGACGGCGCACCGGTGCCGGGGGCGGCCTCAGGGGCCGCGGCCCGTGCTCATGCCCCGGGCGGGAGCAGGTGGACCTCCGCCGACCGGGTGGGAACGCAGCGTCGGCCCGTCCCGGCATCGGTCGGGCGCCGGAGGCCGGGCGGTTGCCGGGGCGCGCCTCAGCTGCTCGCGGCGGTGGAGGAGGCGCCGGATCCGGCGGGGGCCTTGCTCTCCTTGGTGCCGCCGGAGCCGGAGGATTCCGACTTCGCCGACGAGGAGTCCGAACCGGACGTCGAACCGGAGTCCGATCCGGAGGACGCCGACTCGCTCTTCGCGGTGGCGCCGGAGTCGCCCTCCGCGCTCGCACCCGAGGCCGCCGCGGAGGAGCGGTCCGAGGAAGCGCTGCTGTCGGTGCGGTAGAAACCCGAGCCCTTGAAGACGATTCCCACGGCGGAGTACACCTTGCGCAGCCGGCCCTGGCACTCTGGGCAGACGGTGAGCGAGTCGTCGCTGAAGCTCTGCACGACCTCCATCTGGGAGCCGCACTCGGTGCATGCGTACTGGTACGTCGGCACTGGGTCCTCCTTCTGGCACTCTCGCCCGTCGACTGCCAAATATTACGCGGTCCGGCAGCACAGCCGCGACACGGGGGTGCGGCGGCGTCGAGATCGCCTGCGATCACGCCGCCGCAACGCTTGAACGCCGCGGACCCGGCGGGTGTTCCCCCAGGGCAATGCTGCCTCCTCGCCCGTCACTCCGCCGGTAGCAGGCGCATCCCCCCGCTCGGCGTCACCACCCCGTCCACGGGCCGGTCGTGCGGCTCGGCCGGAACCGACTCCACCAGCTCTGTGTCGTAAATCACCGCCAGCGTGCGGGTGTGCGGGCCCACCCGCGCCAGTGCACGGTCGTAGCAACCGGCGCCCCGCCCCAGCCGCAGCCCGCGGCGGTCCACCGCCAGTGCCGGGCATACGACCGCGGCCGCCCGGCGCACCGCATCGGGCCCGTAGCGGCGCCCCTTCGGTTCCAGCAGCCCGTACCGCGCCGCGGCCAGGCTGTCGGGCCCCTCGTAGGCCGCCCAGTCGAGCTCGCCGCCGTCGAGGAACACCGGTAGCAGCACGTAGGTGCCCCGCTTCCACAGCGCCGCGATCAGCTTGCGGGTGTCGGGCTCGGTGCCCACCGCGAAGTACACGGCCACCGTCCCGCCCGTCGTGAGCACCGGCTCCGCCGCCAGCGCATCGCGGATCGCCGACCCGGCAGCGCCCCGCTCGTCCTCGGGCATGGCCCGCCGCGCCGCGACGATCCGCCGGCGCATCTCCTGCTTGGTCTCCTGTCCGCTCACGAGACAGCAGTCTCCCAGCTCGCGCGGCCGACCGCGGCGCTCGGGAGCGCTCGGGCAGCACCGCTGCCGCCACGGCTCCGGCGCCGCCGGCCGCTCGGCCGCGGCCGCCTCACGCGCGCCGGACGCCGTGCACCCGGACGGTGTCCTAAAGTGCCGACATGACAGATACAGAACGCCGCCCCGGCGTTGCGAAGGCCGTCGTGCCCGCGGCCGGACTGGGCACCCGCTTCCTCCCCGCCACCAAGGCGACGCCCAAGGAGATGCTGCCCATCGTCGACAAGCCGGCGATCCAGTACGTCGTCGAGGAGGCCGTCGCAGCCGGGCTCGACGACGTACTGATGGTCACCGGCCGCTCCAAGCGCTCGATCGAGGACCACTTCGACCGCGCCTACGAGCTGGAGGAGGCGCTGCGCGCCAAGAGCGACACCCAGCGCCTGCACGCCGTGCGCGAGTCCAGCGAGCTCGCGCAGGTCCACTACGTCCGCCAGGGCGAGCCCCGCGGGCTCGGCCACGCCGTGCTGTGCGCCTCCGCCCACGTCGGCGACGAGCCGTTCGCGGTCCTGCTCGGCGACGACCTCATCGGCCCCCGCGAGGCCCTGCTGCGGCGCATGATCCAGGTCCGCGAGACCTACGGCGGAAGCGTCGTCGCCCTCATGGAGGTCGAGCCCGAGCAGGTCTCCCTCTACGGCTGCGCCGCCATCGAGCCCACCGGCGAGGACGACGTCGTCACCGTCACCGACCTCGTCGAGAAGCCGGCCGCCGACCAGGCGCCCAGCCGCTGGGCGATCATCGGCCGCTACATCTGCGACCCCGCCGTCTTCGACGTGCTGCGCGAGACCCCTCCCGGCCGCGGCGGCGAGATCCAGTTGACCGACGCACTGCTGGAGCTCGCCCGGCGCAAGCCCGCAGACGGCGGTCCCGTGCACGGCGTGCTCTTCCGCGGCCAGCGCTACGACACCGGGAACAAGGCCGACTACCTCCGCACTGTGGTGGAATTCGCATGTGAGCGCCCGGACCTGGCCGCAGACCTGCTGCCGTGGCTGCGCGACTTCGTCGACCGGCACACGGCCGCCGGCGGCGACGCCTGAACACGCCTCCACACTCCGCCCCCAGCACGCCCGAGGGCGGCACAGCCGAACAGTGGGTGAGGAAATGAAGACCGTCGAGCAGCACATCCGCGACGTCCTGGACCTGGTCGAGCCGCTCGAACCCATCGAGCTGGACCTGCTGCGCGCCCACGGCGGCGTGCTCGCCGAGGCCGTGTCCTCCACCGTCTCGCTGCCCCAGTTCGACAACTCCTCCATGGACGGCTACGCGGTCGCCGCCGACGACCTCGCCGGCGCCTCGGCGCAGGAGCCGGTGCGCCTGCCCGTGGTGGCCGACATCCCCGCCGGGGACGTTTCGGCCACCGCCGTGCGCCGCGGGCACTGCGCGCGCATCATGACCGGAGCGCCCCTGCCGCGCGGCGCCGACGCGGTGGTCCCCGTCGAGTGGACCGACGGCGGTCTGGCGACCGTCGCCATCGACCGCCCCGTCCAGCCGGGCAACGCCATCCGGCGGATCGGCGAGGACGTCGAGAAGGGCACCACCGTGCTGCGGCCGGGCGCGCGCCTGGGCGCGGGTGAGCTCGCGGTGGCGGCCGCGGTCGGCCGCGGAACGGTGCCGGTCCACCCCCGCCCGCGCGTGGTCGTGCTCTCCACCGGCGCCGAACTGGTCGAGCCGGGATCGCCGATCGGCCCGGGCCAGATCTGGGAGTCCAACAGCTACATGCTGACGGCTGCGGCGCTGGACGCGGGCTGCTCGGCATTCCGCCGCGGCTTCGTCGGCGACGACCCGGCCAGCGTCCTGGAGACCATCGAGGACGTGCTGGTGCAGGCCGACATCGTGCTGACCACCGGCGGGGTGAGCATGGGCGCCTACGACGTGGTCAAGGAGGTGCTGTCGCGGCTGGGCACGGTGAGCTTCGACAAGGTCGCCATGCAGCCGGGGATGCCGCAGGGCGCCGGCACCGTCGGCGGGTCCGCCACCCCCATCCTGACCCTGCCCGGGAACCCGGTCAGCTCCTATGTGTCCTTCCAACTGTTCGTGCTCCCGGCCCTGCGCCGGCTGCGGGGGCTGCCGCCCGACCCCCTCCCGGCCGTTCACGCCCGGCTCACGGCGGCGGTGCCGCACTCGCCCAAGGGTCGGCGCTCCTATTTGCGGGCGGTGCTGGAGTACGACGGCTCGGCGGGCCCCACCCCCTACACCGCCCAGCCGGCCACCCGGCAGGGGTCCCACCAGCTCTCGGCGCTCGCCGAGGCCAATGCGCTGGTCGTGGTCCCCGAAGCGGTCACCGAGCTGGAGGAGGGCAGCGTGGTCGAGGTCCTGCGCCTGCCCGACGCCCCCTGACCGCCGCCACCAGACCCCGCTGAGGAGGACGAACACCATGTCAGAGGCGCATCCTTCGGGGTTGAGCCACCTGGACTCCGCGGGCGCGGCCCGGATGGTCGACGTGTCGGCCAAGGACGTCAGCGCCCGCACCGCCACCGCCACCGGCCGGGTCCGGCTCTCGGCCGAGACGGTCGCCGCGCTGCGCGGCGAGGGGGTGCCCAAGGGCGATGCGCTTGCCGTGGCGCGGCTGGCGGGCATCCAGGGGGCCAAGCGGACCCCCGACCTCGTCCCGCTGTGCCATCCCATCGCGGTCCACGGGGTCGACGTCGACTTGGAGGTCGCCGACGAAGGCGTGCTCATCAGCGCGACGGTGCGCACCGCCGACCGCACCGGTGTGGAGATGGAGGCGCTCACCTGCGTGATGACCGCTGCGCTGGGGCTGGTCGACATGGTCAAGGCGATCGACCCCGAGGCCGTGGTCACCGACGTCCGGGTCGAAGAGAAGACCGGTGGCAAGACCGGGTACTGGAGGCGGTCGCAATGAGCGGCGAGCACGAGACGGAAAGCGGTGCCGCCGGCGGAACCGCCGCGCGCTACCGGATCGCGGCCATCACCGCCTCCAACCGGGCCGCCGCCGGGGTCTACTCCGACCGCTCGGGCCGGGTGCTGTACGAGGAACTCGCCCGCGTGGACGACGTGGCCGCCGTCGAGGGGCCCTGGGTGGTGGCCGACGGCCCTCCGGTCGGCGAAGCCCTGCTGCGCGCCGTGCGCGAAGGCTGCGACGCGGCAGTCACCACGGGCGGCACCGGGCTCAGCCCCACCGACGCCACACCGGAGGCCACACGCTCGCTGCTGGCCTACGAGATCCCCGGAATCGCCGAGGCGCTGCGCGAGACCGGCCGCGCCAAGGGCGTCGCCTCGGCCGTCCTCTCCCGCGGCGTGGCCGGCGTCGTCGAGCACGGAGGGCGGCGGATGCTGGTGGTCAACCTGCCCGGTTCCAGCGGCGGAGTACGGGACGGAATGGCCGTGCTCGGCCCGATCCTGGGCCACGCCCTCGACCAGCTCGGCGGCGGCGACCACTCGGGGTCGGCAGGCTGACGGCGGTCCTGCGGTGGTGGAATACTGGAGGAAAGCGACGGGGGCGCCACGCGTTCCCAACCCGTCGAGACACGGGAGCACAGAACGCACCCGCCGTCCGGCCAACGGGTGCACCGAAGGCCGGAGGCGCCGGAAGGACGCGACGTGAATCGGATTCGCGGCTGGCCGATCACCCTCGAAGAGGGCCCGATCGGCCTGCGCCCGCTGCGGCTGCGCGACGCGGGTGCACTGCGTGAGACGCGTACCCGCAACGCCGACTGGCTGCGTCCGTGGGAGCCCACCTACCCCGAGATGCCCCTGAAGACCACGGGACTCTCGCCGTACGTGGCGATGCTGCAGGCGATCCGCCGCGAGGCCCGCCACGGCGTGTCGATGCCGTGGGCGATCACCTACGACGGCGTGTTCGCCGGGCAGCTCACGGTCAGCGCGATGGTGTGGGGATCGGCACGCTCGGCCCAGGTGGGCTACTGGATCGACCGGGCCTGCGCCGGGCGCGGCGTCACGCCCACCGCGGTCGCGCTGGCCGTCGACCACTCGTTCTTCACCGTGGGCCTGCACCGGATCGAGGCCAGCATCCGACCCGAGAACCAGGCGAGCCGCCGGGTGGTCGAGAAGCTGGGCTTTCGCGAGGAAGGGCTGCGCAGGCGCCAACTGCACATCGACGGCGCGTGGCGCGACCACATCGGCTACGCGCTCACCACCGAGGACGTCCCCGGCGGCCTGCTCGCGCGGTGGCGCCGCCGCGGCCAGGTCGCGGGATCCGACAGCGCCGCGGGCGGCGCGTCCTAGCATCCCGCGGCGGCTGCGAGCGGGCAGGGGCCGGTGGCGGCCAGATGCGCACAGTTAAATCGGTGTCACCACACCGCTGTTCGCGGGATAATCGCCGATGCCCGGCCGCAATCCCGTCGGCGTGTGGACCATGGTGTCGCGGTGCGCCGGGCGCCCGGGTATCGGTCAG
Source organism: Streptomonospora wellingtoniae (assembly GCF_031845375.1). Taxonomy (NCBI): domain Bacteria; kingdom Bacillati; phylum Actinomycetota; class Actinomycetes; order Streptosporangiales; family Nocardiopsidaceae; genus Streptomonospora; species Streptomonospora wellingtoniae. The sequence continues at coordinate 10,065 of NZ_JAVREK010000013.1, read as the reverse complement.
CAGCCGCGGCGCCGGATATCCGGTGGTGCACGCGGCGGCGGTGAATCCCGTGGCGCGTGGCGCCTCCTGTCGGGGTGGCGGCGGGTGACGGATGGAAGGTTCGTGGCGCGTGGCGCCTCCTGTCGGGGTGGCGGCGGGTGACGGATGGAAGGTTCGTGGCGCGTGGCGCCTCCTGTCGGGGTGGCGGCGGGTGACGGGCGGGAAGAGGAAAGACTGTAATCTCACGACACTCCGGTCCGAATACTGCGCATTTGCGGACACCTGGTCGTACCGTGCGGAACGTAGACGCACTAACGATGCAGGCAAGACGTACATACGGCGCATGGGGGACGGCGAATGACGAGTGGCACGATGAACGGCTCAGGCGCCGGATCGTGACCTCGGGGCGGCCCGCCGACGGGTCGCCGCCCGCTATGGGCCGTGAACGGGCATCGTCGCCGGAGCGTCTGGGACTGTCCGGTGGTCGGCGGTACGAGGAGGGGTCATGAGCAGCTCTCCTCTGTATCTCGCCATCGTGGTCGTCTGGCTCATCGTGCTGGTGCCGATGCTGCTGCGCCGCGATTCGGCGGCGCCCTACGAGGACGACGCCGACTTCGACGGCGACCTCCACGACGGCGAGGACGCCGACCACGACGGCGATGCCGAGGACGGTCGCGCTCCCTACGCGGCGGAGTCCGCCGAGGAGGAGCCCGAGTACGACGGCAGCCGCGGGGCGCCGGCGGCGCCCGTCCGGGAACGGGACGAACCGGCCGACCCGGACGAGACCCGCGTCATGGCGTCCTACGGCGCCGAGAAGCCGGAGGACGAGGAAGCCGCCATGGAGTCCGGGGCGCCGGCTCCGCGGCCGCGTCCCAGCCGGGCCGGGGTCATCGCGCGGCGCCGGCGCCGCACGAGCGGGCTCACAGCCCTGCTCGCGCTGGCCGGCATCGGCGTTGCTACCGGGCTCGGTCCCTGGTGGGTGCTGGCGCCGCCGACCGTGCTGCTGCTGGGCCATCTGGCCCTGCTGCGCGAGGCGGCCAAGGCCGACGCCGAGCGCCGGGCCGCCGAGGTGCGGCGCCGCCGCCGGGCGACCGAGATCCGCCGCGCCCGCGAGGCGGCCGAGGCGGCGCGCGAGGCACAGGTCATCGAGCTGATGAACCGCCGCAAGGAGGTGTACGACCAGTACACCGACGCGCATCAGCGCGCCGCGGGCGACTAGGCACGGCGCCGGTCGCCGAGCAGCGGTCCTTCTGGTCCCGGTGCGGTCCGCGATCCGCACCGGGACCAGGAGGTGCTCGGGGGCGCCGCGTTCGCGCTGCCCGTTCCGCTTCGGACTCGGGCGGCGGCGGGCAGGGGCGGCGACCGGGTCGACGGGCTCGGTACGGCCGCCGCCGGACCGGCCCGGCGGTGGATTTCCGATTCGGAGCACGGCACTGAAGCTGCTAGCATTTAAACGTTGTTCAGGGGCTGTAGCGCAGTCCGGTAGCGCACCTCGTTCGCATCGAGGGGGTCAGGGGTTCGAATCCCCTCAGCTCCACAGCAGGTCACAGGTCCTTCCGAGCCGTCGGGAGGACCTGTTCGTTTTTCCGTCCGTCAGCGGCGGCGGTGCCCCAACGGACCGATGCGGGGCGGGCGGGCCGCTCAGGAGCTCCTGCCGCTCCCTGCCGCCTGCCCTGACCCGCCGTCTGCGGACCGAGTCGCGCGCTCTTCGCCGCGCCGTCTCCGAACGCCCGGTTCCGCTGCGCACAACCGGGTCCGGTGCTTCCTTGCGCGCCGCCCGCGCGTCACCGGTGCGTCGGCCCGGGAGGGACCGGTCCGGGCGCCTACAGTTGCCGCATGCATGAGTCGGCCCTGGCCGGGGAGCTGGTGTCGCTCGCGTGGATCGCGCTCGCCGCGTTCCTCGGGCCGATGCTGGCGGCGTCGGTGCGGAAGACGATCCCCGACGTCGTCTGGCTCCTGGTGCTGGGTGTGCTGATCGGCCCCGAAGCGCTGGACCTGGCCGAGAGCAGCTCCGGCGTCCTGCTCGTGCGGGAAGTGGGCCTGGGGATGCTGTTCCTGCTGGCCGGGCTGGAGGTCGAACCGTCGTTCCTGCGGGCCCGCCAGGGGCGCGTGGCGCTTCTGAGCTGGGGGGTCGGTCTCGTCCTCGCGGTGGGTGCGGCGCTGCTCTTCGTCGGGGTGGAGGAGCCGCGCGTGGCGGTCGTGCTCGGCATCGCCGCCACGTCCACGGCGCTCGGCACCCTCCTTCCGATCCTGAAGGAGTCGGGCGGGACCCGGAGCCCGCTCGGCCGGGCGGTCCTCGCGCACGGCGCCGTCGGCGAACTCGCTCCCGTCATCGCCATGTCGCTGCTGCTGTCCGCCCGCAGCCCGGAGCTCTCGGCACTGGTCCTGGTTGCCTTCGCTGTGATCGCCGTGGCCGCGGTGGCGGTGCCGGCCCGGATCATCGCGAGCGTTCCCGGCCTGCGACGAGCCTTCGCCTCGGGGGTCCACTCCACGAGCCAGACCCTGCTGCGATTGGCACTCCTGGTGCTGACGACGCTGATGACGGTGTCCGCCGTGCTCGACCTGGACGTCGTGCTGGGCGGGTTCGCCGCGGGGCTGCTGCTCGGCAGGCTCGTCCCGGCCGGAAGCCGCACCCTCCGGGGCAAGGTCGAGGTGGCCGGGTACAGCTTCCTGATCCCGGTGTTCTTCGTGACGTCCGGCATGGCGATCGACACCGGCGCGCTCGCCGACGAGGCCCTGCTTCTCGTGATGGTCGTCGGCATCGCGCTCTTCCGCGGTCTGCCGGTGTGGGCCTCGGAGCGCCTGTTCGACACCGGATCAGGGCTGATGGACCGCCGGGACCAGCTCGCGCTCGGCCTCTACAGTGCGGCCGGACTGCCGATCATCGTCGCGGTGACCGAGATCGCGACGCGGTCCGGTCTCGTCAGCACGACGGAAGCCTCCGTCCTGGTCGCCGCCGGAGCCGTCACTGTTCTGGTGTTTCCGCTGCTGGCGGGGATCGTACGGGCCGGGCGGCAGCCGGGCGTCCCGGAGTAGGCGCGCGCGGCGGCCCGGGACCGCCCGCCGGGGCGCGGGTGCACACGCCGCGGTCGGTGTAGGCCTCGCGCACCGGAGTGGGGCCGCTCCGGTGCGCCCGCGCGCGAATCCGAAGGCGCGCGGCCGCGGCCGGGGGTGGGCGGCTGCGCGTCCGCCGACGTCAGGACTGCCCGTGGATATGTGGTGACCTGGGGAAAATCCGGCACACCCGGGCGCATGAGAGTATTGTGTGGCGCAGGGGTTCCTCCCGCCCCGCTGTCCCTCCGTCGCCTCGGCCGGCGCCGGTCCGACCGCGGCGGCGCATTGCATTGGCGGCACCGGATCATCGCTGAAATGCCCGCTTCCGGCAATGGGTCATCCTCGTTGGCAATGGTGTGGGCAGTGTCCGGTAATTCTCCAGTCGAGTGAGGAATCGTAGGCCGGGGTCGCGCGTCGGCCTCACCGCGTGTTACCCCGGGGCCGGTGCGATGCCGTTCTCCGGTGTCATCAATTCGATACACTGAGTTCTTCCTGTTCAGCGGCCACATGGCGGCGAATCCGCAGGTGGGGGCGGAGGCCGGGTGGAACACGGCGGGTGACGGCGGCACCGGCGGTGCCGTGCATTTTTTATGCGCAATTCCAGGGCTTGGAGATATATATCCGGTAGAAGGCTGGTAAACCCCCGTTTGGGGCTTGCGCGAAGTGTGGCCCGGGGCTTATCTTACGTTCCGGGGATGGATGATGATGCAATGGAAAGGTGCACTGTGTTAAGGAAGACCTGCGCGGTCATCGCACTCGCTGTCACCGCGGTTCTCGCGCCTTCGATTCCCGCTGCCACCGCTGACACTGCGGAAGCGGCGGCCGCCTCTTGGAGCTGGATCTAGCGAAGCGCCCTCGCCCGCGGGGAGTTATCGATTCGAGAACGCCGTTTCCCGGCCCGTGCCCCCGGGCCGGGGAGCGGCGTCCGCTCGTGCGCGCCGACTCCGGCGCGTGGTGCGGGCCCGCAACGGTGCCGCTCCGGCGTTGCTGCGGACCGCCGAGCGGGTAGGCAACGGAGAGTGATCCGGCCCGGCGGCATAAGGACGGCGAGACCCGTGCCCGACCATTCGGCCCCCGACCCCCGCCCGCAGTACCGCCGCTATCCGGGCGGCGGCGAGTTTCCGCCCGGTCGCCACGCCCCCGGCGGCTACCACCTGCCCGAGGACGCCGCCGAGCCCGCGCCGCCGACGGAGCCCGCGCTGCGGGGGGAGCCCCCGCCCGAGCCCGTCGCATCCGCGAGCGGTGACGAACAGGAGCCGGTACCGGTCGCGGCGGAGCGGTTCCGCCGCGTCGAGCCCGCCCGCCGCAAAGCCATCCCGGCTGTCAGGGGCCGCAGGCACTGGCGCCTGTGGATCAGCACGGCTCTGTTCGTGATGCTCACCGGAAGCTGGGCCGACTATCTCGCACCGAGCACCCGTGCCCTGTGGCACCTGGCGTTCTGGGGGCTGCTGGGCGCGGCGGCGCTGATCTCGGTCTACCGCGAGCGCCGCAACGGCTGGGATCCGTCGCCGCGCTGGCACTGGCCCGCGGCCGCGGTGGCGGGCACCATCGCGACCGAGGTGCTGGTGGCCACCGCGGGCTCGGCCGCGGTGATGGCCGGATCGGCCGTGGTGCTGGCACTCGGCATGTTCCTGGTGCTGATGTTCGGCTGATCCGTCCGGCCGCGCGCGCGAGGCGGATGCCCCCGTCGGGAGGCAGGGTCAGGTGGCCTCGCTGTCGAACGGCGGACGCCTGCCGTTCAACTGGGCGGCGGGTCGGCTGCGGTCGGCGGCGCCGTCCTCGTCGCCGGACTCCCAGAAGTGCTTCTGCACGAACCGCCGCGGGTTGAGGTCCTCGACGTCGAAGTCCTTGAACTCCGGTCCCAGGCCCTTCTGGATGTCGGTCTTGGCGCTGTCGGCCATGGTGCGCAGCTGCCGCAGGACCCGGCCGATCTGCGCCGCCGCCTTGGGCAGCTGCTCCGGGCCGAAGATCACCAGTGCGAGCACAGCGAGGGCGATGAACTCGCCCGCCCCGATGTTGAACATGCCCGGCTCCTCCGATTGGCCCGTGGTGGTTGCTCCGGCCTCCTAGCAGATTAACCCGTGTCGCCCGTGCCATGGGCAACCGAGGGCGGCCTGGGGGCGACCCGGCGGGTTCCGGGCAGGCGAGCGCCTCCACGGGCCTGCAGCCGCGAGAATGCCGGGCGCTAGGGTTGATGCGGCCGTGCGGGCGGTCGCGGGCGGCAGTGTGGACGGTGGCGACGTGACGGGAGGGCCGGTGGCCGAAAGAGCGCTGCGCGGTTGGGCGCAGAGGATCGTCGGCGGACGCTGGTTCCAGGCCGCGATCATCGGTCTGATCCTGCTGAACGCCGTCGCCCTCGGCCTGGAGACCTATGTCGACGGCCCGCTCGCCGGCGCCGCCGGGTTCCTGGCCGCGGCCGAGGTCGTCTTCGTCGCCGTCTTCGCCGCCGAACTGGTGCTCAAGGGGTTCGCCTACGGCCGCGCGTTCTTCCGCGACCCGTGGAACTGGTTCGACATGATCGTGGTCGGCATCGCACTGGTGCCGGCGTCCTCGGGGTTCTCCGTCCTGCGGATGCTGCGCATCCTGCGCATCCTGCGGTTGGTCAGCGTCGTACCGCAGATGCGCACCATCGTCACGGCGCTGTTCCGCTCGGTCCCCGGGCTGGGCACCGTGAGCGGGCTGCTGCTGATCATCGTCTACACCGCGGCGGTACTGGGGGAGCGGCTCTTCCACGAGATCGACCCCGAGCACTTCGGCGACCTCGGCACCACCCTCTACACGATGTTCGTGCTGCTGACGACCGAGGACTGGCCCGAAGTGGCCCAGCCGGTGCTGGAGCGCGAGCCTGTGGCGTGGGTGTTCTTCATCGGCTACATCGTGTTGACGGCGTTCATCATGCTCAACGTGGTGATCGGCGTGATCGTCACCGCCATGGAGCAAGAGGTCAACGCCGAGCGCTGGGAGGCGGACCAGGAGCTTGAACTGGAGCAGCACCAGTCGGTCATGAACCGGCTGGAGGAGCTGACCGAGCAGGTCGCCCGGCTCAGCGACCAGGTGCGGGTGCTCGGCGGCGGCCTCGATGGCGGCGGGCGTCCGATCGGCGGGGACGGCCGAACAGTCGCCCATTCCCCTGCGGAGGACGCCGGAGTCGGCGCTGCGGAAGGCGCCGAGCCCGCCCTGGAACCGGACCGAGGGTCGGCGCGGTAGCCAGCGCCGTTCGCGGCCGCGGGAGCGGCGGTACCGCCCCCCGGAAACGCAGCAGCCCTTCGCCCGAAGCCGAGCGAAGGGCCGAGAAAAGATTCAGGCGACGTCAGAGCGCACGCACGTTGGACGCCTGCGGGCCCTTCGGGCCCTGGGTGATCTCGAACTCGACCGACTGGTCCTCTTCCAGGTTCCGGAAGCCGGTACCCGCGATCGCCGAGTAGTGCACGAACACGTCCGGTCCGCCGCCCTCAACAGCGATGAAACCGAAACCCTTCTCAGAGTTGAACCACTTCACGGTGCCCTGAGCCATCTGCTCTCCCTTTGGGGACTAACTTCGGGGCCGCACCCTGCTGGCCCCGGGTTGCTGAGCGCCCGTCCCCGGGAGTTTCTGCCCTAACGACCAGCGCCCACGTGAAGTTCCGTGAGGCGCCTGGGCCATCAATGGAAACTACAACCGCAACCGGTTCATGAGACTACCAGCCGCATACATGCCCTGCCGAGGCTTTCCGCCCACGGAATCAGTGTTCAAGAACCCGTCATTCGGGCATGCGTTTCCTGTTGATTTCTCGCTCGCGGAAGGCTAAGACCCTGCGAAGGGGACCGGGTCAGTCCCCGCCCCCGTTGCCGTAGATCCAGGTGTCGAACCACATCCGCTGCGCCCAGGCGTCGTAGGGGACCGTCTCGCCGCTGAGCACCGGGTACAGGTAGGCGAAGTTGGTGACCACCAGCAGCAGCACCACGCCGAAGACCACGCCCCCCGCTGCCCTCGCCCACGGCGAGTACTCCGGCCGCGTCTCGCCGGCGCCGAGCACGAGCCCCAGGGCCAGCACGAGCGCCAGCACGACGAACGGCAGCATCGGCAGGGCGTAGAAGACGAACATGGTCCGGTCGGGGTAGGCGAACCACGGCAGCCACCCCGCGGCCACGCCCAGCAGCACGGCGCCGGCGCGCCAGTCGCGATAGGTCAGCCACCAGCCCAGCATCACGACCAGGGCGGCGATGCCCAGCCACCACACGGCCGGCGTGCCGATGCTCAGCACCGCGGTGGAGCAGTCGGGCTCGCCGCAGGTCGAGGGCTTGTCGTCGTAGTAGAACGCGACCGGCGTGCGCATGATGGGCCACTCCCACGGCTGCGACGCGTAGTCGTGCGGCTTGGACAGCCCGCTGTGGAAGGAGTACATCTGCTGGTGGTAGTAGACCAGGCTCCGCAGTCCGTTGACGGGTGCCTGCACGAATTCCGGCGCGCTCTCGAGCCAGGCGGGCATGTGGGCGGCGCCCCAGCCGCGGCCGTAGCCGCCCGACGTGGCCAGCCAGCCGGTCCACGTCGCCAAGTAGGTGGCCGCGGCCACGCCCACTGTCTGGAAGAACGCGGGAACGGCGTCGAAGCCGAACCAGCGCAGTGCCGTGCGGTCGTGACCGGTGCTGCGCCGCGCCCCGTAGTCCCAAGCCACGGTGAGCAGGCCGAACGCCGCCACGTAGAACAGGGCCGACCACTTGCAGCCCACCGCCATGCCGAGGAACAGGCCTGCGCCGATCCGCCACCAGCGCATCCCCAGCCAGTTGACGGCCCGGACGCCCTGCTCGGCCTTGTCGACCAGCCGCGCACGGGTGCGGTCGCGGTCGACGACCAGGCATCCGAACCCCGCGAGGATGAAGAAGGTCAGGAAGATGTCGACCATGGCGATGCGGCTGAGCGTGAAGTGCAGCCCGTCCAGCGCCATGATGAGGCCCGCCGCGGCGCCCAGCAGCCACGAGCGGGTCATCCGCTGGGCGATGCGCACCAGCAGGAGCACCGACAGCGCGCCGACGACCGCGGAGGCCAGCCGCCACCCCTCGGGCTCGACCTCGGCGGTGCCCGGAAGCAGGCCCCACACCTGGTCCCCGGCCGCGATCAGCCACTTCGCCAGCGGGGGATGGACCACGAAGTCGGCGCCACCGCTCCAGATCTGGTCGTTGCCCCGCTCCAGCATCGCGTCGGCGCGTTCGAGGGTCTCGTGCTCGTAGCCGAAGACCCACATCGACAGGCCGTTCTTGGCGTAGTAGGTCTCGTCGAAGTAGATCCGGCCCGGTCTGCCCAGCCCGACCAGGCGCAGCGCGCCGGCGAACAGGGCGACCGCCACCGCCGCGACCCACCCCGCCCAGGCCGGCTGCGGCATGGGCGGCACCAGGCGGGAGCGGACCGATCCGCGCCAGCTCGGATCCGGATCGACGGTGGCTTCGGGTGCGGTGGTGGTCATGTCGGCTCTTAAGGTTGGGGCACGGGTGGTCGGTCTTCGGGGATGCCTCACGGCGGGATGGTGCCGGGCGGCGCCGCGCGGGCCGCGGATCCGTGCCGCGAGCTGGGCGGGCGCCGCGGGCCGCCGCCGCGGCGGCCCGCGCGCCGGTTCCGGGCCGCCCGGAGCACTCCCTTACCGTAGCGTCTAGAGAGCGGGTGGAACGTGACCGCAGTGCCGAGCGGAGCTGAGGGGCGGCGAGACGCGCAGGCGCCCGGAACCCTGACGCTGGCGGGGCTGCCCATCGGCAACGGCGACGACGCCCCGCCGCGGCTGCTGCGAGCGCTGGAGGGCGCACGGACCATCGCCGCGGAGGATACCCGCCGACTGCGCCGCTTCGCCGCCCGGGCGGGCCTTCGGCTCGGCGGCGACGCCGGCGCCCGGGTGGTCTCCTACTACGACGCCAACGAGGCGCGCCGGGCCGAGGAGCTGCTGGGCGAGCTGAAGGCCGGCCGCGACGTGCTGGTGGTCACCGACGCCGGCATGCCCGGCGTCTCCGACCCCGGCTACCGGCTGGTGGCGGCGTGCGCCGAGGCGGGCGTCCCCGTGACGTCGGTTCCGGGGCCGACCGCGGTGACCACGGCGCTGGTGCTGTCCGGGCTGCCCACCGACAGGTTCTGCTTCGAGGGGTTCGCGCCCCGCAAGGGCCGGCGCGCCTACTTCGCCGATCTCGCGGCCGAGCGGCGGACGATGGTCTTCTTCGAGAGCCCGCACCGGCTGGCCGACACGCTCGCGGCGATGGCCGAGGGCTTCGGGGCCGACCGGCGGGCGGCGGTGTGCCGGGAGCTGACCAAGACCTACGAGGAGGTCCGGCGCGCCCCGCTGGGCGACCTCGCCGAGTGGGCCAGCGGGGAGGTGCGCGGCGAGATAACGGTCGTGGTGGCCGGGGTTTCACCGGCCGCCGTACCGCGCACACCCGAGGACCTGGCGGCGGCGGTGGCCGAGCGCGAGGCCGGGGGAGCCTCCCGCAAGGACGCGATCCGCGAGGTTGCCCGCGAACTCGGGGTTCCCAAGCGCGAGGTCTACGACGCGGCGCACCGCTGACAGGCTGCTGGGCGGGCCCTAACCCCGTTGACCCTTCTATGTCAAGCGGCGAGATGATGCTCGATCGCGGCATGGTCCCACCCCGCCCGGTCCCGGACCATGGCCCGGTAGATCACATCGATCAGATGGCGTTTGAGTACCCGGTAGGCGCCCCGCTTGCCCTTGGACGGCTCCAACCGCTCCACCAGGGCCCCGGCCCCGGGATGGCGCTGCCTCTGCACCACCGCGGCGATGTGGACCACACTGTTGAGGCGCCGGTTGCCGCCCCGGCACAACCGGTGGCGGTCCCGCCCCGAGGAGGACACCGGGATCGGCGCGCACCCGGTGTGGGCGGCGAGCTTGGCCGCGGTGGGAAACCGGGTGATGTCGCCGATCTCGCCGATGAGCACCGCCGCCGAGACGGGGCCGATGCCGGGGATGGCCAGCAGGTGCCCGGCCAGGGGCTCGACCAGGTGCCGGATGCGGGCCTCCAGCCCGGCGATGCGCGCGCTGAGGTCGCCCGCCTCGGCCA
>NZ_JAVREK010000012.1:0-142845 GCF_031845375.1 Streptomonospora wellingtoniae | reverse complement strand
TGTGTGGGTGTGTGGTTTGCGGTGGTGATAGCGGGAGGGTCACACCCGGTCCCTTTTCGAACCCGGTCGTTAAGCCTCTTTGCGCCGATGGTACTGCCTTCATGGTGGGGGTGGGAGAGTAGGTTGCCGCCGCATTTCTTATTGGGTGGGAGGTCCCCTTTTCTGGGGGCTTCCCACCCTTTTTTTATGCCCGGAAACAGCCGAGCGGACTCGGTATGACGCTGGGTGCATGAAGTGCACGAACCCTCAGCGGGCTGCACTGCCGCTTCGTCGGTGCTGTATCGTGTTCGTAATCGGACCGACGGTGATCACCCGTTTGGCACGCCTAAGCGCTGACGAGCCAGGGGGTACAGCCATGTTTGCGTCGGTTGCTTTCTGTCATGATACGAACACGGATCCGCGTTCCGGCTGCTTGCCGGAGATCGCATCAAGAAGGGAATCAGGTGCACGTTCAGGCGCCGATGCGCGGCGTTATCTGGGAGCTGGTCGGCGGTACGGGCCGACCGCTCGGGCGGTATGGATCCATCGGCTCCTCGCCGGTGGTGCGCGATGCGCGGTCGGGCGCGGCCGCAGCCTGCGTCTCCGTGCAGAGCAGATGAGCCCTTCCGGTCCGCTGCGACCCGTCCTGGAGACCCGCCGCCCGATACGTCGGTGACTGTCTGAACAGCCGAGTGCGGTCCGGCGCGGGGCCCGGTCCGGAAAGCGTCTTCTCCCAGAGGCATCCTCTCGCGGCTGCCGCCGGATCTCAGCGGCGACGGGGCTCATCGCTTCGGTCCGGCGGCACGACGGGCGATTCCGGAACCGCATGCGGGTAGAGTGAAAGACCTGGGATGAAACAACGCGCTGCTACCGATGAGTGGCAGCGCTTTTGACTGTTTACGGACGGAAGCATGACTGACGAAAGCCGCGGGAGCCGCAACGGCTCGGGACCACGCAACTCTGGAGGCGGCCCTCGTTCCGGTGGTCCGAGCGGCGGCCGAGGCGCGGGCAACGGAGGTCGGCCCCGTTCCGGCGGCGGTCGTTCAGGAGGCTTCCGCGGCGGTCGCGACGGCGGCCGAGACGGCGGTTCCGACCGCCGCGACGACCGCGGCGGGGCACGCGGCGGAGGTGCCGGCCGTCCCCGTGGCGAAGGCGGAGGACGGCGCGATGAAGGCCGCGGCGACCGGGAGTTCCGCGGTGGCGGCCGTGGCGACCGTTCCGGTGACCGCCGCTCCGGCGGCGGACGCCCCGACCGGGACCGGCGCGACGGCAGCGGCCGGCCTCAGCGCCGCGGCCCCGGCGGAGGTCAGGGCGGAACGCGCTCGGGATCGCAGCAGCGGGAGCCCCGCGAAGGCGCTCCCCAGCTCCCCGACGAGGTCACATTCAGCGAGCTCACCCCGGAGGTCCGCCGGGAGCTGAACAGTCTGCCCAAGTCGCTGGCCGAGATCGTGGGCCGGCACCTGGCGGCGGCCGCTCGGCTTCTGGAGGAGGCGCCCGAACGCGCCTATGAGCACGCCGCCTTCGCTCGACGCAGGGCCTCGCGGCTGGGCGTCGTGCGGGAGGCTGCGGGCATCTCCGCCTACACCGTCGGCAAGTGGCAGGAGGCCCTCTCGGATCTGAGAGCGGCCCGCCGTATGACCGGCCGCGACAACTTCCTGGCGATGATCGCCGACTGCGAGCGCGGCCTGGGCCGACCGGAGAGGGCGCTGGAGATCGCCCGTGAGCCGGAGGCCGAGAACCTGCCCGTAGAAGACCGCGTCGAGCTGCGCATCGTCGCCGCCGGTGCCCGGCACGACCTCGGGCAGCATGAGGCCGCCGTCGTCGAGCTGCAGATCCCCGAGTTGAAGGAGCGGCGGGCCCGCCCGTGGGTCGCCCGCCTCTTCTACGCCTACGCCGACGCCGTCCTCGCGTGCGGCCGAAGGAAGGACGCCCGCGAGTACTTCGCGCGCGCCTCGGCGGTGGACCGCGAAGGACTGACCGACGCCGACGAGAGGCTCGCGGAACTGGAGGGCGTGGAGATCGTCGACATCGGCGAGGACGTCGTCTGGACCGACGCCGAGGACCCCTACGCCGCCGACGAGGAGTTCGAGGAGGGGGAGTCGGAAGAGCCGCGTCCTCCTCGCCGTCCGGATCGGCCCACCGCGTCCCGCTCCGAGCCCTCCTTTGAGCCCGGCCCGGCACCTGCGGCCGCCGAAGCGCCGGCATCCCCGGCCGGACCGGAGGAGCCGGGCGCCGCCGAGGACGGCGACGCGGAAGCGCCCCATGAGGCCCCGGGGAGCGGATCGGAACACTGATCGGGCGGCGTCGGCCGCCGGCGAGGCCGGCCGTTCAGTCCGTCAGCTCCCCCACGGCCGCGGCGACGTCGTAGACGACCCGGATGCGGTGGTTGTGGGTGTCCGCGATGTAGAGGTCCCCGCGGGGGCTGATCGCGAGTCCGCCGGGGGAGTCCAGGGCCGCCTGCCGGGCGGGGCCGCCGTCGCCGCTGAAGCCGTGCGTTCCGGTTCCGGCGACGACGATCGGCTCCCGGCGGCCCGGCACGTAGGCGAGGACCCGGTTCCTCGCGGTGTCGGCCGCGTACAGCGTGCCGCCCTCGGCCGCGACCGCGAGCGCTTCCGGGTCCGCCGGCAGGTCCGGGTTCCACGCCGGGCTGACGGTGTTGTCGTAGCCGTCTATCTTGCGTAGGCCCAGGGTGGCGTCGACGAAGTAGACCGAACCGTCACCGCCGACAGCCAGCCGTCCGAGCTCGCCGAACCCGCCGCCCGGCGGGGTGCCGCCGTTCCAGGGGCCGGCGTCGGGGGCGGCGGCGCCGTTGCCGGCCACCACCCGGATATGCTCGGCGTGGGGATGCCCGGTGCCGCGTCCCCGGTGCGGGCCGACTGCGATGACGCGGCCGTTGCCGCTGTCGGCGATGTAGAGGGTCTCGTCGGGGCCGACGGCGACGCCGGACGGCCACCACAGCCCGCGCAGGCGCTTGGCCTCGCGCTCGCGCATATCCGTCGCCTTGCCGTCGTCGCGGCCGGCCAGGATCTCGATCGAACCGTCGGTGAGGTCGACCGCAGCCACCTGGTTCTCCAGCATCGCCGCGATGTAGAGGGTGTCGCCGTAGGAGTCGACCGCCAGGTCGGTGACCTCGGGCAACGCCACGTCCGTGGCGCTAGTTGCACCGGCCCAGTCCTTGCTCCCGCCGCCGGCGACGGTGTTGACGGTGTTGCTGTCGGGGTCGACGCTGCGGATCCGGTTGTTGTCGGTGTCGGCGATGTAGAGCGTGCCGTCGGCGGAGAACGCCAGGGCGCGGGGCGCGTTCAGCCGGGCCGAGCGCGCGTCGCCGGCATCGCCTCCGTACCCGCCGTCGATCCAGCCCGTCTTCCCGGTGCCTACGACGGTTTCGACAGTGCCGGGCCGGCCGGTCCCGGTTGGCGCCGCGCAGCCTGCCGGTGCGAGGACGAGTGCAGCGAGCACCAGCGCGCAGATCCGGCGGTGCGCGCCGGCGCGCACCGCACCGGACCGGCTGCAACAGCGGGCGACCGACCGGCCGAGGGGCATCGGTGGATCCTTCGGGGAGAGGCGCGCAGGCGGAGGGGAATATGCCCAAAGTACCCGGACAGGCTCCGGCCATTCCACCGCGAGACACTGCCGGAAGGCACGCCGTAGCGCGCGCTCGCCGAGGGTGCCGCATTCCGCCCGCGACGCGGTCCCCGTGCACGCGGTCTCAGCCGCTGTGCGCCTCGGCGCTCTCGCTGACCCCGCTCCGCCGGTAGTGCGCGCTGCGCCAGCCGAGCACACCGGCGGAAAGCAGGGTCGCGGCCAGCGATGCGAACAGCACACCGCCCTTGGCGTTCTCCAGCAGCGCTGCCGCGCCCGGATAGGCCAGTTCGGTGATCAGGAGGGACACGGTGAAGCCGATCCCCGCCAGCACCGACATGCCCGCGATGTCCCACCAGCTCAGCGTCGGGTTGAGCTCCGCCCGGGTCAGCCTCGTGGTGAGCCAGGCGCCGCCGAGGATACCGACGAGCTTGCCGACCACCAGGCCGAAGAAGACGCCCAGGGCTACGGTGTCGGTGAGCATCTCCCCGACGCCGCCGAGGGCCACGCCCGCCGACATCAGCGCGAAGATCGGCAGCGCCAGCGCCGTCGACCAGGGGCGCAGCATGTGCTCGGCCCGATGCAGGGGCGACTCGCGCTCGCCTTGGGTGGTGGAACTGCGCATCAGCATGCCCATGGCGACGCCCGCGATCGTGGCGTGCACGCCGCTCTCGTGCATCAGCGCCCAGATCGCCAGCGCCAGCGGCACGTACACCACCCAGTTGGGGAGGGGCGAGCGGTCGAGGGCGGCAGCGGGGCCGCGGCCCCGCTGGAGGTAGCCGAACAGGCTGAGGAGCGCGAGGGAGGCCAGGAGTGCCGGAAAGTGCAGCTCATCGGTGTAGAAGACGGCGATGACCATGATCGCGCCGAGGTCGTCGACGATGGCCAGGGTGAGCAGGAACGTGCGCAGCGCCGGCGGCAGATGGCGGCCGATGATCGCCAGAACGGCCAGCGCGAACGCGATGTCGGTGGCCATCGGGATGCCCCAGCCGGAGAGGCCTTCGGGCCGGGCGGCGTTCATGCCGACGAAGACCAGCGCCGGGACGGCCATCCCTCCGGCGGCGGCGACGATGGGCAGCATGGCCCGGCGCGGGTTGCGCAGCTCGCCGTGGACGAACTCCTGCTTGAGCTCGGCGCCGATGATGAAGAAGAACAGGGCCAGGATCCCGTCGGCGGCCCAGTGCTCGATGGTCAGGTCCAGGTGCAGCGGAGCCGAGGGGCCAATGGTGTAGCCGCGGATGGTCTCGTAGAGCTCCCCCCACGGGGAGTTGGCCCAGACGAGCGCCACCAGGGCCGCACCTATCAGCAGGAACCCTCCGACGGAGTCCTTACGAAGGGCGTCGGCGAGCGCGTGTGCACCCGTCTTGGTCACCATGGCCGAACTCCCGGGTCGTCAGTACGCGTTTCAGTACATCGCCGACCAGACTTCCCGGCACACCATGCGTGTCTCTTCTCGACCTCGCCTGGACAACCCTGCCCTATGGCGTGGGATCTGTCCAAGTCCTCCCAGCTCGCGCGGTATAGAAATCCGCTGTTGAACAGGGAGTTCCTGAATTCTAGGAGAATACGGTTACACCGCACCCCTCCGGGGCCACCCTAGTGGGCGGGCATGTCCGCCCCGCCAGCGACCATCGAGGTGACCAGCCATGACGCCGCAACCGCCGCTGAACGGCGCCGCCGTGCACCTTGGCCGGCTGCCCGCCGCTCACGACTCCGTGGTGTGCCTGCTGTTCGACGGCGCTCGGCCGGTCCTGGTCCGCCACAGCAGGCGTGCCTGGGAGTTCCCCGGCGGTCATGCCGAAGCAGGCGAGGACGTCGAGGCCACCGCCCGCAGGGAGGCGCGCGAAGAGGCGGGCGCCGAGCTCGGCGAGGTCCACGTCGACGGGTACTACGTCTTGTCCGGCGGGCACACCACGGTCGTCACGCACGCGCAGGTGGCGGCCCGGCGGCCGCTGGACGGCGGCTTCGAGACCGACGAGGTCCGCGAGTTCGACGTGCTGCCCGCCGAACTCTCCTGGGACGACGGGATCTACGCCTACCTGCTGCGCGCGCTGGGCCTGCCCGGCGCGCCGTGAGCGGCCGCGCCGCCGACGGCGCAGCACCTCCGGCGGCGCCGACCGGTCGCGGGAGCGCGACGCGAGCCGGTGGTGGGGCGACCCGCGACACGCGCGGCTCAGCCGCGCCCGGAGTCCTGTCCGGCTCCGTCGGCCCCGGCCGCCTCGCGCTGGTCGGCGGCGACCCGGTCGAGCCAGTGGGCGATGCCGGAGACGTTGCCGTGCACTCCGCTGAGCACCTCCATGACCTCGGCCGACTCGGAGAGGGTGTCGGGTGCGGGGGCGTAGCGGTTGCGGACCTGTTCGCGGACCATGGCCACCGCGTGGTCCAGGTCGGGGGAGTCGGCCCGTGCTCCGCGCACCGCCTCCACCCACACGCGCAGCTCCTCCTCGGCGGCCGCCAGTGTCTCGCCGACGGTCTCGACCGCGCCGAAGTGGGAGAACATCAGCCGCTGCGCCCCGAAGCCGTCGAACAGCCGCAGCGACGCGAGCGCCGCCTCCAGGTCGAAGTCCGGCGGCGGGGTCGCGGGCCGCACGTCGCCGGTGGCGGGGTTGTAGACGCCCAGGGCGTCGCCCACGTAGAGGTCGCCGGTTGCGGAGTCGACCAGGCCCATGTGGTGCTTGGCGTGGCCGGGCGTGTAGTGGCCGACCAGCCGCCGGCCGCCGCCCAGGTCGACCTCGCCGGTCTCGGCGACGGAGCGGATGCGGGCGGCGTCGGTGGGGCGCAGGTCGCCGAAGAGGACGTCGAGCCGGTCGCCCCAGACCATGCGGGCGCTGCGCATCAGCCGCGAGGGGTCGGCGAGGTGCCGAGCGCCGCGTTCGTGGACGACGATCTCTGCTTCGGGAAACATGGCCGCGATGTCGCCGACGCCGCCCGCGTGGTCGAGGTGGATGTGGGTGACGACGACGGTGGCCAGGTCGCGGGGGCCGACCCCGAGCGCCTGCAGCGCATTCCGAAGCACCGCGGCGGACCCCGCGGTGCCCACCTCGACTACGCACGGGCGCTCGGTGCGGAGCAGGTAGCTGGATGTAATGCCGGGATAGCCCGCCATGAGGGTGTCGATGGCGAAGATGTCGTCGCCCAGGGGGGTGATCCCGCTGGGCAGCGTGGTGAAGTCCACGTCGTCGTGCACCTGGCGTCTCCTTCCGCTCGCGAACGGCGGCCCACCGCACGGGCCGACGCGGGTCCCCGGTCGCCGGCTGGGGCGGCCGTGCGATTCCGCCTGCGCCGACCGTCCGGGCTTCCTGTGCCGAATCTAGTTCACCGGCCGTCGGCTCGGACCGGCCGGGCGGCGGAGGTCGGTCGCGTACCGGCACGGGACTTGTCGCGGCTCCATGAGCCTCGCGTGTAGCGGACCGCCGGTCGCCGCTCTCCGCCGGTCGGCGCAGGGCCCGGACGCCGTCGGCGAGGACCGGCCTCCGCTCCGGCTCCGCGACCGCCTCGGTCGAGCAGGCGCACGAGGCCGAAGCGTTCCAATGCTCCGGACACTGCTAGCCGCCCCGCGCTTCCTCCGGGGCGAATACGGCCGCCTCCGCGCAACGGGTTTTCCACAGGCAGCGAATCGCGCTTTCCGCGGGAGGTGTGCGCGCCGGATTCTGGAATGGCCCGGCCGGTCCGCCCGGCGGTCCGGCCGCCGCTAGACCATCGAGTCTCCAACGCAGGGAGGAACCATGCCCGACACGACCGGTACCACGGCCACCGCCCCGGCGCCCGCGACCGTTCCCACCGAGCCCGCCGCACCCGATCGTGCCGGCGCGCGGCGACCCGCCAAGGCGGCGCTCGACCGCGAGAGCGGGCGCGAGGCGGGCCACCGCAACGAGGTGGTCGTCGCCGGACGCATCACCGCCGAGCCCTACGTCCGCGAGCTCGCCAGCGGCGACCGGCTGACCACCTGGCGGGTCTCGATCGCACGCGCGCCTGCGCAGCAGCGCCCGAGCCAGTCGGCCGACCCCATCACCTGCGTGAGCTTCCAGCAGGCCATCGAGGAGCGCACCCGCGAGTGGCGGCTCGGCGACGTCGTCCAGGTCAGCGGCGCACTCCGCAGGCGCTTCTGGAGGTCGCCGAAGGGGTCGGCGAGCGTCGTGGAGATCGAGGCCCGCGCCGTCCAGCGCGTCAGCCGCTGCCCCGACCCCGCTGCTTCAGCAGAGGCCGCCCGGGGGTGATGCGGCGTTCCGTTCCCGTGCGCGGCGGCGGGGTACGGGCCGTCCGCCGGGCACGGGACCGCGGCGCCGTGGTGTGCTGAGGTGCGCCGGTCGGCGCACGGGGATGCGCCGACCGGGCCGGGACGGGGTTCTGCGGGAATCCGCGGGGGTCGGACGCGCCCCCGATGGCGGAGGCCTCACCGGTGGCAGAAGGGCCACTCAGCTCTCGTCCGGCAGCCCCAGTTGGGCGAGGGCTTCGCCGGCGAGGCCCTCCGCAGGTGCGGCATCGGGATGGGCGGCCCACGCGCACGCACATACGGTGCGCAGTCCGTCGAGGCGTCGGCCCTGCCCCGACAGACGCAGCCGGCCCTCCCGCAGTTCGGCGGTCCACCCGCCGCAGACCGCTCGACCGGACTCCGCACGGACTTCGGGATGCATCTGATTCAGGCCCGACAGGTCCCAGGCGAGGTAGGCGGGGCGGTGCTCGGGAGCGGCGGCCACCGCTCGGGCGGGGGTCGTCACGCCGGAGAACACCAGCAGGCTCGCGACACCGCGCACGGTGGCGCTCTCGACGTCGGTGTCGAGCCTGTCGCCCACCACCAGCGGAGTCTGCGCTCCGGTGCGCAGCACGCCCTCCTCGTGCAGCGGCCGCTGGGGCTTGCCCGCCACAAGCGGTTCCCGTCCCGTGGCGTGGGCGATGACGCGGGTGGCCGCGCCGTTGCCCGGCTGCACACCGAAGTCCAGGGGCGCGGTCGCGTCGCCGTTGGCGGACACGAACAACGCTCCCGCATCGACCGCGAGCGCGCCCTGCACCATCAGGTCGTAGCTCAACCGAGGGGAGTAGCCCTGAACCACGGCGGCCGGCCGGTCCGAGGCCGTCGACACCGGACTCAGCCCGTGTCGGCGCAGTGCCATCCGCAGTCCGGTGTCACCCACGACCAGGACCGCCGAACCGGCCGGGACGCGCTCGGCGATCAGTCGTGCGGCCGCCTCCGACGAGGTGACCACGTCATGCGGAGCCGCGGCGACGCCCATCGCGCGGAGCCGCTCGGCGACGCGTGCCGGTGTGCGCGCGGCGTTGTTCGTCACGAACGCCACCCGCATACCGGCCGCCCGCGCCTTGTCGACGGCCTCCGGCGCGGCGGGAACGGCGCGGGAGCCGACGTAGACGACCCCGTCGAGGTCGAGCAGGGCCGCGTCGTACAACTCGTTCAGCGGCCGCCCTGCGCTGAGCAGGATCGTGCCCTCGGTCATCTGAATCCTCCGTGGTCGCCCCGCGCTTCGGCGGGTGCCGTACCGGCGGCCGCGGGCGGCGGTCCGGCGTCCGGGCCGTCCGCGGCCTGTGGCGCGGAGTACTCGGCCCGCGGGGCAAGGGCACCGCCGCGTCGGCCGGTGCCCTTGCGGACGAGGAGGCGCGAGGGTTCCGGGGGTTGCCGGTTGCCCGATCGGATCGGCGCGGGCTCCGCAACGCACCGCGAGCGCCTCGGCACGCCGATCCCGCCCGCGGGACGGTGGCGCATGTCCCGGTTCCCACCCTAGCCGGGTCCTCGCCCCCGGTTCGCTGCGGCCTCGCCACTCCACCGTCCCGCCCGAGAGGCAGGCCCGGGCGGCCGCGCGCCTGCACCCGCCAGAGCACCGGCGATCTGGTAGCCATCGCACCTGGAAATCGCATTCCCTTGACAGCTACAGGACAGTCGGGGGCTGCCTCGCGGGAGAGAACCCCTCGCTGCGGTCGCGGCGGCCGCCGCGACCGGGGGGTCGCCGCGGGATCAGCCGAATCCGGGCCCTCCGGCGCGCAGGACGAGGCCGGTGCGCGGCTTGGGGCCGAAGGACGTCGTCTTGCGCGGTGTCAGCTCCCCGCCGGCGGCGACGGCGTAGACCTCCTCGACCGGGACCGGGGCCAGCAGGACCGCCGTGTCGTCGCCCGGCCGGGCTGCGGCCAGCGCGGCCGCGGGGTCGTCGTGCACGAGGTCGACGTCGTCCACACCCAGCCCCCACACCCCGGTCAGGAACTGCAGGGCGGCGGTGGGCAGTGCCCGCCAACCCGGGGAGCGGTCGGGGTAGGCCGCGGCCAGCCGCGCCGGGTCGACGCGGAGTAGGAAACGCCGCCCGCCGGAGGGAGCTGCCAGCATCAGTGCAGGTCCGTCGGCGCCCGCCGCGGCCGGCGGTGGGTGCCCCACGGCGTCCGCGGGCAGCGGCACCGCCTCGGCCACTGCGGAGGCCGCCGCCACCGCGGCTTCGGTGTCCAGGCCGCGCAGGACCCGGTGAATGGCCCCCACGTGGGGCGGCGAGGAGTCGGAGTCCACCAGCAAGGCGAGTCCGTGGTCCCAGGGGCCCGGACCGTGGCGGCCCGCCTTGAGCCGCTGGTAGGCGGCGTAGCGGTGGTGCCCGTCGGCGATGAGCGCGGTGCGCGCGGCCAGGTCCGCGGCGATCTCGCCGTGCAGCCCGGTGTCGGTGACGGCCCACAGCCGGTGGTCGGCGCCGTCCGCGGTCGTGGTGTCCACCGTCGGATGCGGCCAGGTGTCGGCCACCGTGCCGGTGATACGCGCGGCTGCTCCGGCGCCGCCGCGGTACAGGAGGAGGATCGGCTCCGGGTTGGCCTGGGTGGCCGCCATGAGCCGCGCCCGGTCGAACACCGGACCCGGAGCGACGTGCTCGTGCGGCCGGACGATCGGGCTCGACGGGTCGGGCAGCCGCAGCGCTCCGATCAGACCGCGCTGGCGCTCGCCGCCGGGCAGGGTCTGCTCGTAGACGTAGACGGCCGGTTCCCGGTCGCGCACCAGGATGCCTTCGTCAAGCCAGCGGCGCAGCGTCCGCGCGGCGGCCGAGTAGCGGTCGGCCGCGGTGATGGGCGGGCCCGACCCCGGCCGCTGGCCCACGGTGACCGGCGGCACGGTCAAGCGCGCCGCGTTGTGCGGTTCGGCGCGGGTCAGGTCCGCGAAGGAGGCCGCGTCCAGCACGTCGTAGGGCGGCGCCAGTACGCGGGTGATGTCGAAGTCGGGGGAGTCGAGCAACCGGCCCGCGTCGGAGTCGGCGTAGCGCACCCCGCGCAGCGGCGCCAATTCGAGGGCGTCCGCGCCCGAGTGTGTCCGCACGCTGGCACGATACCCGTCCCCGCGTGGCGTCTCGGTCGCCCGTGGGAGGCTCCCGCGCCCTCGTCCCGCATGTCCGAGGCGGCCGCGCGGAGAGGAGCACGGGTGGGTCCGTGCCGGTGCCGGTGCCGGTGCACGAGATGCCCGGCCGCCGCCGCCGGCGGCGGAGGGACCGCCCGTCTTCAGGCGGGCAGGGGGATCACAGCAGTTTGCGCAGCCGCATCAGGTCGCTGAAGTTGGCGTCCAGCTTGACCCGGCCGCCGAACATGGCCTTGGCGAAGTCCAGGCGGTCCTCGGACAGCGCCACGAGATCGTCGCTGGAGACGGTGATCCCCACCTGGGCACGCCGCGCGGGCTCGTCGGCCGCTCGTTCGACGACGTCTTGCAGCCCGTCCTCCGTCAGCCGCATGTCGAAGACGGCGTCCAGGTCGGTCACCGTGAGACTGACGGTCCGCTCGGCGATGTGCTTGCGCCGGTCGGCGGGGTCGACCTCCATGATGCGGTCCGAGACCTTGCCGATCGCCGCCCGGCACTCTTCAAGACTGGCCATGGGCCCAATGATGCCTCACCGCCCGCGCTCGCGCGCCGCCGCGCCGCGGCGCCCCGCGCTCCGTGCGCCCCCATCGGCGCACTGCGCCGCAATGCCGTTCGACCCTGCGAACGCGCGCCCGTAGGGGCCGCACGCCCGGTAGCGTTTACGGCTGCGTCCCACTCCGCTGTGGAACCGCCGATCCTTCCGCTTCTCAGGCATCAGCAAGGAGCAAGCCACCATGCTCGTCGACGCGGTGCGCGCCTATTTCGAAGCCGTCAACGGACTCACCGAACTGACCCGCAAACGCGCTGTCGCCGCGGCCAAAGTCATCCTCAAGGCGGGCGAGGAGCGCCCCGCCTCCTCGGCGCCGCCCGGCGGCCCGTCCGGCGCGGGGGAGCCCGCCGAAGGCGGAGCGCGCG
Organism: Streptomonospora wellingtoniae; assembly: GCF_031845375.1. Taxonomy (NCBI): domain Bacteria; kingdom Bacillati; phylum Actinomycetota; class Actinomycetes; order Streptosporangiales; family Nocardiopsidaceae; genus Streptomonospora; species Streptomonospora wellingtoniae. The sequence continues at coordinate 131,045 of NZ_JAVREK010000012.1, read as the reverse complement.
CGGGCTCGCCCATCCAGGCTCTGGCAGGCGAGCTGATCGAGACCGCCGACGCCAACCGCGACGCGCTGCACTCGCTGGTCAGCAGTGAGGTGGAGCGGGCCTTGGAGCGCACGGAGGTCGTCAGCCGCGCCGACTACGACCGCCTGGCCCGCCGCGTCGCCGAGCTGGAGCGCCGCCTGGCCGCCCAGCGCACACAGCCGCGGACCGTCCCACTGCAGGCCGTCGTGCAGCAGCACGCCGAACAGGTCCGATCGCAGGCACCCGCACCCGCACCCGCACCCGCACCCGCACCCGCACCCGCACAGGAGCGGGAGCCGGCCGGAGCCGCGGCGCCGGCGGCGCCCGAGGAAGGCGCCGAGCAAGCGGCGGCGCAGGCGGAGCCGAGCACCGAGGATTCCGTTCGGGCCGCGCAACCGGCGGAGGAGGCCACCGCGGAATTCGGGGCGTCCGACAGGCCCGACGACTCCGGCGGCCCCGCGCAGTCCGCCGACGAAGGCGCGCCCTCGCAGCCCGGCAGCGCCGAGGCGGAGGCAGCCGACGGCGAAGGCGGGCAGTCCGACGCCTCGACGCGCGGCAGCGGTTCTGCGAACGGGCAGGCCGCCAACAAGAAGCCGTCGTCCGCCGCCAAGGGTCAGCAGCGCTCCACGAAGGCAAAGACCGGTTCCGGTCGCGGTGGCGCCGTCACCAAGACCAGTAACGCGAAACGCACCGGCAGCCGTGGTAAGAACAGCACGAAGAACGACCAATAGCCACAGCACGACCGGAATCGCACAATAGGACCGGTGCCGCGGCAGCGCGTCGGCTCCGCGGCGGTAGCACGGCAATGCGCGCACAGATGAAGGGCGGCGCGGAAGTGACGGACGCAACCCCCCTGGCCCACACGGAAACGGCCGGAGACGCACACGCGGCCACTGAGGAACAGCTGGCGGCGGGAATCGCCGAACGAACCCTGCAGATGGCCCGCGATCGCCTGGCGGCCCTCGACGACATGCCCACCGCCGACCACGTCGCCGTCTTCGACGAACTGCACCAGGAGTTGTCCACCGTCCTCAACGGCCTCGAACAGGACGATGGGCCCCGACGCTGACGACGAGCGGCCCCGCGCCCCCCCGCCGCGCGTTCGGCGGTCCGGCCGTGGGGCCCGCGTGCGCCGGCCGCTCGACGTGTTGAGCGGCCGGGCCGCGGCAAAGACCGCTTCCCGCGCCCGCCGCGCCCGGCGCCCCGGGCGCGGGTCACCCGGCGGCCCGGGCGATGCGCTCGGCGAGCCCGCGGGTGAACTCCACCAGCTCTGCCGGGCCCTCGACGGTGTAGGGCACGCCGACCATCGCCACCGTGATCGCGATCCACTCCCACGAGTCGGCGGCGGTCACGAAACGGCAGGAGTCGGGGCCGACGGCCTCCAAGGCGCCGGCCTCGGCGGTCAGCTGCTCTGAGACCCGTTCTACGGGGGCGGCGAAACGCACCACTCCGCGATGCCGGCTGATCGGGAAGCGCGCGCTGTCCTGCACGAAGCTGACGGCGTCGCCTCCGGGCAGCTCGCGCGGAGCGAACGTGGTGGGCTGCACGGCGAGGTCCGCCATCCGATCGAGCCGGAAGGTGCGCCAGTCCCGGCGATCGCGGTCCCAGCCCAGCAGGTACCAGCGACGCCCCAGCAGCACCTGCCGGCAGGGCTCGACGCGGCGCTCGCCGCGGCGGCCGGCGCGGTCGACGTAGGCGAAGCGCACGTGGTTGCGCGCGTGTGCCGCTGTGGCCAAGCGCTCCAGGGTGCGCAGGTCGGGGGCAGCGGGGGCGCGGGAGGCGGTCTCGGTCGAGGAGGAGACGGCTTCCACGCGGTACCGCAGCCGGGGCGGAAGCACCTGCTCCAGCTTGGCGAGTGCGTTGTCCGCCGCGTCCCCGGCATCGGCCACCCCGGCCCACGACGCGAGGCGCAGCCCGACCACCGCGGCCACCGCCTCCTCGTCGGTGAGCAGCAGCGGCGGCATGGCGCGGCCCGCCACGAGCCGGTAGCTGCCGCCCCGTCCGCGCGTGGACTCGACCGGGTACCCCAGGTCGCGCAGCCGGTCGATGTCGCGCCGAAGAGTGCGCGGCGACGCGCCGACGCGTTCGGCCAGCTCCCGCCCCGTCCACGTCCGGCCGCTCTGCAGCAGGGACAGCAGCTCCAGCATCCGTCCGCTCGGTCCGCCCATCACCCTCCAAGTGTGCGCCAATTTGCGGCCGGGATCCGACCGCAATCAGTCCTACCGTCGCCGCATGGCACATGACCGCATCCGCATCGCAGGCGCTCGCGAGCACAACCTCAAGAACATCGCCGTCGACATCCCCAAGGGCCGCCTGACGGTCGTGACCGGCGTGTCCGGATCGGGCAAGTCGTCGCTGGTCTTCGCCACGATCGCCGCCGAGTCGCAGCGCCAGCTCAACGAAACCTTCACCGCCTTCGCGCGCAACCGGCTGCCCCGCTACGGCCGCCCCGACGTCGACGAGATCGACGACCTGGCGCCGGCGATCGTCGTCGACCAGCGCCGGCTTCGCGGCGACGCGCGCTCGACTGTCGGCACCGCCACCGACATCTACTCGCTGATGCGGCTGCTGTGGTCGCGCGCGGGCCGTCCCCGCATCGGCCCCTCCAACCGGTTCTCGTTCAACGACCCGCAGGGCATGTGCCCCCGGTGCGCCGGCCGCGGCACTGTGCGCACCGTCGACGCCGACGAGCTGGTGGACCGCGGCCGTTCGCTCAACGAAGGGGCGATCCGGTTCCCGACCTTCCACGTCGGCGGCTGGATGTGGCGCACCTACGCCGACTCCGGCCTGTTCGACAACGACAAGCGCCTGGCCGACTACACCCCCGCCGAATGGAAGGCGTTCCTGCACGGCACCCCGGCCGAGGTGCACCTGCCCAGCCGGGGCGGCCCGGTGCCCGCCGCCTACGAAGGGCTGCTGCCCCGGTTCGAGCGCATCTGGCTGCCCAAGGACCCCGACGCGCTCAAGCCCAGGGCCCGCGCGGCTTTCGACAGGGTCGTCACCGAGGCCCGCTGCGCGGACTGCCGGGGCGCCCGACTCTCTTCGGAGGCGCTGTCGAGCAGGATCGACGGGCTCGGAATCGCCGCTTGCGCCGCGATGGAGGCCGAGGAGCTGGCGGAGGCGGTGCGGGGCATGCACGCGGGCGACGCCGCCCCGGTGGCGGAGGCGCTCGCGGACCGGTTGGACCACATGGTGCAGATCGGGCTGGGGTACCTGTCGATGGACCGGCCCACCGCGACGCTCTCGGGCGGGGAGTCGCAGCGCGTGAAGACCGTCCGCCACCTCGGCAGCAGCCTCAGCGGCATGCTCTACATCTTCGACGAGCCCAGCGTCGGGCTGCACCCGCACGACGTCGTCCGGCTCACCCGGCTGCTGAGGCGGCTGCGCGACAAGGGGAACACGGTGCTGGTCGTCGAGCACGACCCCGACGTCATCGCGGTGGCCGACCACGTCGTCGACATGGGCCCGGGTGCGGGCGAGGCCGGAGGGCGGGTGGTTTACCAGGGCGGTGCGCAAGGGCTGCCGGCCGCTCCCACGCCCACCGGCCGGGCCCTGCTTCGCCGACCCGAGCCCAAGACCGCCCCCCGCAGCCCGGCGGGCCTGCTGGCGATCCGCGGAGCGGACCGCCACAACCTGCGCGGCGTCGACGTGGACATCCCCCTCGGCGTACTCACGGCCGTGACCGGTGTCGCCGGCTCGGGCAAGAGCACCCTCGTCCACGGCTACCTGCCCCGGGTCTGCCCCGAGGCCACCGTGATCGACCAGCGCGGCATCAGGGTCTCCCGCCGTTCCAGCCTGGCCACCTACACCGGGATCCTCGACACCGTTCGCCGGCTCTTCGCCCGCGAGAACGGGGTCAGCGCATCGCTGTTCAGCTCCAATGCCGAGGGCGCCTGCCCGGCGTGCGACGGGCTCGGGGCGCTCTACACCGACATGGCGTTCATGGACCCGGTCGTCAGCCCCTGCGAGGCCTGCAAAGGCACCGGCTATACCGCCGAGGCGCTGCGGTACCGCCTCGGCGGACGCACCGTCGCCGAGGTGCTGGCCCTCAGCGTGCACCGGGCACGCGACGTGTTCGCCCAGCCCGCGGTGCACGCCGTGCTCGCACGCCTGGACGAGGTGGGGCTGGGGTATCCGGCTCTGGGGCGGACGCTGAACACCCTCTCCGGCGGCGAGCGGCAGCGGCTCAAGCTGGCCGACGAGCTGAGCGGCGGCGGAGGCGGCGTCTATGTGTTCGACGAGCCCACCACCGGGCTGCACATGTCCGACACCGCCGACCTCGTCGCACTGCTCGACCGGATGGTCGACGCGGGCGCGACGGTGGTCGTCATCGAGCACGACCTCGACGTGGTCGCCCGGGCCGACTGGATCATCGACCTCGGGCCCGGGCCGGGCCGCCACGGAGGCGAGGTGGTGTTCCAAGGCACGCCCGCCGAGCTGCTCGCCGACCCCGGATCCGAGACCGCGCGGCACCTGAGGCGCACGGTCCGCGCAGCCCAGCCGGTGTAGCCCGGCAGCCCCGGCGGATTCGGCCGCTCCGGCGCCGCGGGTCCGCAGCGGCGGGAGGCGCCGTCCGCCGGGCCGCCGCCGCGGGCGGGCGTCCCCGGGATCTCGTATGCTTTGCCCAACCGGCGCCGCACCCTGCGGCGCCGCGGGCGGCGCAGGGCCCGCGGGGTTCCCGCGCGACGCCGCGCGGCACCGGCCGCGCGCGAGCGGGCGAGCAGACGACCGCCCGAGGCCGCGGGCGCGCCGCCCCGCCCCGCCGGCGCGCAGACGGTCCCGCAGGTCCCCGAAAGGTGGGTGCACTCCAACCCCATGGTCAGGCGCAGCCGACTGGACGCCGAACTCGTCCGCCGCGGCCATGCGCGCTCGCGCGGCCACGCGGGCGAGCTGATCGAAGCCGGGCACGTGCTCGTCGGAGGCGTGACCGCCGGCAAGGCCGCCACGCAGGTCGGCCTGGACCAGGCGATCGTGGTCAAGGCCCCCGACGACGAGCCCGCCTACGTCTCGCGCGGGGCGCACAAGCTGGTGGGCGCGCTGGACGCGTTCGGGATCGACGCCGCGGGCCGACGCTGCCTGGACGCCGGCGCCTCCACCGGCGGTTTCACCGACGTGCTGCTGCGGCGCGGCGCCGCGTCGGTGGTCGCGGTCGACGTCGGATACGGGCAGCTGGCATGGTCGCTGCGCAGCGATCACAGGGTGGCCGTCGTCGAGCGGTGCAACGTTCGCGACCTGGAACCCGCGCAGGTGGGGGAGCCGCTGCCCGACCTGGTGGTGGCCGACCTGTCGTTCATCTCGCTCACGCTCGTGCTTGCGCCCCTGGTGCGCTGCGCCGCGGCGGGAGCCGACTTCGCGATGATGGTCAAGCCGCAGTTCGAGGTCGGCCGAGAGCGGGTGGGCGCGGGCGGCGTGGTCCGCGAGCCCGAGCTGCGCGCCGCGGCGGTGCGTACCGTGGCCGAAAGGGCCCGCGAACTGGGACTGGGCACGGCGGGGGTCGCGGCGAGTCCGCTGCCGGGGCCTTCGGGCAATGTCGAGTACTTCCTCCGGCTGCGCGCGGGCGAGCCGCCGCTGTCGGAGGAGCGCCTGCGCCGCGCGGTGGCCGAGGGCCCGCAGTAGCGAAGCGGGCGCACCGGTGCGCCCCGCGCGCCCCCGAACCGGAGCGGCGGCCGAACGGACGAGGCGTGGCCGGTTCCGGCGACCGCGGGGCCGCCTCCGGCCGCCGCGGCGCTGTCGAACGGGCACGGCGGTGGGCCACGCACCGCCCGCGAGCGGCGCCGACCGAACAACGCCGGGCGGGCGTCGCGCGGCGTTGTTCGGTCGGCGGGCGGTGACCGGTCCCGAGTCCATACTTCGAGTCAAACCCGCCTTTCCCCTCCGCCGCCACCCCGGGTCCGCGGATGTGGATAACGTCGTTGTGGGACACGCCCACCCAGGGCGGGTAGCGTGACTCGGCCGGTGCGAGCCGGTGCCGCGGATCCCGCACCGCCGGTTGCGCCGGGGCACGCCGGCCGTCGGCGGTCGAGGGCGGTGTTGCCAGGCGACCTTGAGGAGACCCGATGACCAGCCCCGTATCGGACGGACGCAGCGTGCTGCTGCTGGCGCACACCGGCCGCGCTGCGGCCATGCGCAGCGCTCAACTGGTCCACCGCAGCCTCACCGAGGCGGGGCTGACCGTGCGGATGCTGGCCTCGGAGCTCGACGAGCTGAAGCTGGCGGGCTGCAGCCTCGACCCGGTCGAGGCCGTGGGCGGAGTCGACGCGGCCGAAGGCGCCGAGCTGGTGATGGTCCTGGGCGGAGACGGCACCCTGCTGCGCGCCGCGGAGATCGCGCGCCCCGCCGGAGCGCCGCTGCTGGGCGTCAACCTCGGGCATGTGGGCTTCCTCGCCGAGGCCGAGCGCGAAGACCTCGGAGCGACGGTGCGCAGCGTGGTCGACCGCGACTACGACGTCGAGGAGCGCATGACCCTCGACATCGCCGTCTACAACGGCGGACGCAACGCCACCGCGCCCCCCGTGCGGACCTGGGCGCTGAACGAGGCGACCTTGGAGAAGGCCAGTGCCCGGCGGATGCTGGACATGGTGCTGGAGATCGACGGCCGCCCCCTGTCCCGCTGGGGGTGCGACGGCGTGGTGTGCGCCACGCCCACCGGCTCGACCGCGCACGCGTTCTCCGCCGGCGGGCCCATCGTCTGGCCGGAGGTCGAGGCGCTGGTCATTGCGCCGATAGGCGCCCACGCGCTGTTCGCCCGGCCCATCGTGGTCTCGCCCGACTCCACCGTTGCCTTCGAAGTCGTACCCGATAGCACCGCAGGCGTGCTCTGGTGCGATGGACGCCGTATGGTCGAATTGCCCGCAGGGGCACGAATCGAGGTGACCCGCGCTGAACTGCCGGTCCGCCTCGCGCGCTTGCAGCGGGCGCCGTTCACCGACCGGCTGGTGGCGAAGTTCGCCCTGCCGGTCGCCGGCTGGCGCGGGCGTTCCGAGTACGACGCCTAGCCGACCGCCGAACGGGGACGCCTCGCCCGAGCGCGTCCCGACCGCACGCACGCCAATGGTGAGCAGGAGAGGATTCGGTGCTCGAAGAAGTCCGCATCCAAGGTCTCGGCGTCATCGACGACGCCGTGCTGGAGCTGTCGCCCGGTCTCACCGTCGTCACCGGTGAAACCGGGGCCGGAAAGACCATGGTGGTGACCGGGCTGGGGCTGCTCTTCGGCGGCCGCGCCGACCCGCAGCGGGTCCGTCCGGGCTCCGACCGCGCGACTGTGGAGGGCCGGCTGACCGTGCCCACCCAGGGCCGCGTCGCCGACCGCGTCACCGAGGCGGGCGGCGAGCTGGACGAGGACGTCCTCATCCTCACCCGGACCGTCTCCGCCGAGGGGCGCTCCCGCGCCACTCTGGGCGGGCGCTCCGCACCCGTGAGCGTGCTGTCCTACCTCGCTGACGACCTCATCGCCGTCCACGGCCAGTCCGACCAGCACCGGCTGCTGCGCCCCGAGCGCCAGCGCGCCGCCCTCGACCGCTACGCCGGCGAGCCGCTGGCCCGCGCGCTGCGCTCCTACAGCGGCGCCTACCGCCGCCACCGCGAGGTCGCCGCGTCGTTGGAGGAGCTGACCGCCCAGGCGCGCGAACGCGCCCAGGAGGCCGACCTGCTGCGCTTCGGAGTGGAGGAGATCGCCGCGGCCGAACCCGTCTCGGGCGAGGACGCCGAGCTGCTCGCCGAGGAGTCCCGCCTGGCTCACGCCGATTCCCTGCGCGTGGGCGCCACCACCGCACACGAAGCCCTCACCGGCGACCCCGCCGCCGAGGTCCAGGCCGACGCGGTGGGCCTGCTGGCCGCCGCCCGCCAGGCGCTCACCGCGGTACGCGAGCACGACACCTCCCTCGCGGCGGTCGCCGACCGCCTGGACGAGGCCAGCTACGTGATCAGCGACGCCGCCACCGAGCTCGCCTCCTACGCCGAATCCGTGGAGGCCGACCCCGCGCGCCTGGCGGCCGTCCAAGAGCGGCGCGCCCAGCTCGCCCAGCTCTCCCGCAAGTACGGCGAGACCACCGACGACGTGCTGGCCTGGGCCGAGGACGCCGCCAAGCGCCTCGCCGAGCTGGAGGGCGACGACGAGCGAATCGAGGGCCTGCACGCCGAGGAGGCCGAACTGCGGGAGCAGCTCACCGGCCTCGCCGACGAGCTGACCGAGCTGCGCGGCGGGGCCGCCGAGTCCTTCGGCGCCGCGGTCACCGCGGAGCTGACCGCCCTGGCCATGCCGCACGCCCGGGTCAGCGTCAAGCTCACCACCGGCGAGGCATTCGGCCCGCACGGCCGCGACGACGTGGAGGTGCTGCTCGCGCCGCACCCCAGCGCACCCCCGCTACCGCTGAACAAGGGCGCCTCCGGTGGCGAGCTGTCCCGCGTCATGCTGGCAATCGAGGTCGTCTTCGCGGGGGCCGACCCCGTGCCGACCTTCGTCTTCGACGAGGTCGACGCCGGCGTCGGCGGCAAGGCGGCGGTGGAGATCGGCCGCCGCCTGGCCCGGTTGGCGCGCAGTTCCCAGGTGATCGTCGTCACCCACCTGCCCCAGGTTGCCGCGTTCGCCGACGCGCACCTGGTGGTCGAGAAGTCCAGCGAGGGCACCGTGACCGAGAGCGGCGTCACCCGGCAGGACCGCGACGGCCGCACTCGGGAGCTGTCGCGGATGCTCGCCGGCCTGGAGGACTCCGAGCTCGGCCGTGCCCACGCGGAAGAGCTGCTCACGATCGCCTCGGCGGACCGGGAGGCCTGACCTCCCGCGGCGCACCCGCCCGCGGCGCGGACGGCTATGTGCGCCCCGCCGCGCATCGGGCACCGGATGCACGATTCGTACTGCAATGACCACGACACTCCGCGTAGTCGAACCTGCTCGGGGAAGGCGGGCGGCTGTGGCAGCATTCCGGCGATGAAGGTCCCGGAAGCGATCGGCGCCCGTCTCAGCCGGTTCGGCCGCGCGCGAGGCGGCGGCTCCACCGGTGTCACCGCACCCGTCCGGTGCGACCGCCGGACCAAGCACCTTGCGAAACGGCTCCGGCCGGGCGACATCGCCGTCATCGACCACGTCGACCTCGACCAGGTCAGCGCCGAGGCGCTGCTCGACCGCGAGGTCGGCGCCGTCCTCAACATCGCGCCCAGCATCAGCGGGCGCTACCCCAACCTCGGGCCCCGACTGCTCGTCGACGCCGGAGTACCGCTGGTCGACGACGTCGATCCCGAGATCTTCGCGCGCGTACACGAGGGGGAGCGGCTCACTCTGGACGGCGGAACCCTCGTGCGCGGCCGGAGTGTGCTGGCCACCGGTACGCCGCAGACGTCCGAGGCCGTCTCCGCCGCGATGGAGGCCGCACGCGCGGGGATCGCGGTCCAGCTTGAGGCGTTCGCCGCCAACACGGTGGAGTACCTGCGCAGCGAACACGACCTGATCTTCGACGGGGTCGGCGTGCCCGCTGTGGCGACGCCCATGGAGGGCCGCCACGTCGTCGTCGCCGTGCGCGGCTACCGCCACAGCGAGGACATCGCCGCACTGCGCGCCTACATACGCGAGTTCCGCCCGGTGCTGATCGGGGTGGACGGCGGCGCCGACACCCTCATCGATGCCGGCCACCGGCCCGACATCGTGATCGGCGAATTCGACTGCGTCTCCGACGAGGCGCTGTCCGGCGGCGCCGAGCTGGTGGTCCACGCCGACCGCGACGGCCGCGCCTCCGGGCTGAAGCGGGTGCGCGGCCTCGGCCGCGAGGCGGCCGCCTTCCGCGGTGCCTGCACGGCCGAGGACGCTGCGATGCTGCTCGCCGACGACGCCGGGGCCTCGCTCATCGTGCTCGCCGGCAGCCACTCCGACCTGGAGGAGTTCCTCGACCGCGGCCGCGCCGCCATGGCCGGCATGTTCCTCACCCGGCTGCGCGTGGGCGGCAAGCTCGTCGACGCGCGGGGCGCCGCCCGGCTCCACCGCAGCCGCATATCACCCTGGTCGCTGCTCGCGCTGGCGGGAGCAGCCCTGCCGGTCGTCGTCGCGGCGGCCTTCACCGCGCCGGGCGGAGTCGGCTTCGCCGACCTGCTCTCGCCGCGCTGGCACGTCCTCGCCGAGTACGCCTACAGGCTGACGGGACTGTTCACGTGATCGATTTCCGCTACCACCTGGTGTCCGTCATCGCCGTCTTCCTCGCCCTGACGGTGGGAATCGCGCTTGGCGGCGCCCTCCTGCGGCCCCTGACGGCGGCGCGGGGCGCCGGCGACCCGGAACCGTCAAACGAGGCCGAGCGGCCGCGATCCGGCGAGGATCTCGCCGAGCGGCTGAGCACCGGCGGCGACCGGCTCGCCGACGCCTACGCCGGCGCGATCCTGCACGACCGCCTCGCCGGGGTCGGCGTCGCCGTGGTCGAAGCGCCCGGTACCGACCGCAAACTGCGCGAGGGCGTGGTCGAACGCATCGAGCAGGCCGGCGGCAGTGTGCCGGGGCGCCTGACCCTGGCCGATACCTACGTGGAGGCGGGCGAGGCGGTCTTCGTGCGCGAGCTGACCGAGCAGCTGGCCGCAGACGCCGGCCTACCGCAGGGCAGCACCTACGACCGTGCCGGAGCGCTGCTGGGCGATGCGCTGTTGCGGTCCGGCGGCGAGCCCGCCGAGGGCGGCTCCGGCTCCGACGCCGGGTCCGACTTCGACGCCGCGGCCGCTCTCGCGGGCTTCGCCGAAGGGGGCCTGCTCAGCGTCCACGGCGAGCCCGCAGGCGCGGCCGACCTCACCGTGGTGCTCGCGCCGGACGGGCCGTTCGCCGGCGGCTCGGGTGCGGCCTCAGCATCGGCGTCGGCGGGCGACGGATCCGGCGGCTCGGCCGCCGACCGGGCCATGCTCGACACCGCCGCGGCGCTGCACCGCTTCGGTGAGGCGGCGGTGCTCGTCGGCGGCCCCGACTCCGCGGGCCCCGGCGGCCTCGTCCGCCTCGCCCGCGCCGAAGAGGCCGCCTACACCACCGTCGACGCCGCCGGACGCAGCGCGGGCGACGTCGCCGCCGTCCTGGCGGTGGCCGCAGCGGCCGAGGGCCGCACCGGAGCCTACGGGGTCGCCGAGGGCGCCGAAGCGTTCCTGCCCGCGCCGCTGCCCGGCGCCCGCCGTGCAGATGGCGAAAAGGACGGCTCCGACGGCGCCGGCGGTGCTGAGGACGCCGGGGGCGACGAGGCGTCCGAGGGCGGCGACGGCGGGTCGCCGGAGTCGGCGATCGACCCGCACCGCCGCCCCGGCCGGTCCTGAACGACTGTGCGCTCCGGACGAACCGGACGCCTCCGGGTAGGCGGTGCCCGGTTCCGCCCGGCACGGCGCGGGCAGCGGTCCGAGCCGCCGCCCACTGAACCCGCCCGGCCGCTCGGAGCCGTCCCCGCCCTGGCCGCCGCGCCCCCGAGGACACCGGCGACGTCACAGGTCCCTTCTGCGCACCGCATCCCCTCCCTGCCCGTGCCCTTGCGCGCCGCCGGGTCGGGGCTCGCCGGCGCGGCGCTCGGCGCCGCCGGAGCGCGCACCGCCTACCGGATCCTCCGGCGCCCGGCGCAGCACGGCACCGTCGACGACGTCTTCCGCACAGCCGAGCACACCCGCGACGTCTGGTACCGGACCACCCCCGGCGGCCGGGACGTCACCCTGCTCGAAGGGCCCGCGCTGGCCTTCGGCGTCTGCGCGGGCGCCGCCTTGGCGCCCCGAACGCCGCGCCGCGTTCGCGCCGCGGTGGTGCTGGCAGCCGCCGGATCGGCCGTCTTCGGCGCCTACGGCGACCTCTCCGGCGGCGCCGACGGGGCGAGCGGCGGCGGAGCCGCGACGCACCTGGCCGCCTTGGCCCGCGGCCGGATCACCACCGGGGCGGTCCAGACGGCCGGAACCGGCGCGGTCGGGCTCGCCGCCGGCGCGCTTCTGGGCCGGGGCGGCGCGCCGGGCGCGCTGGCCGACGGCGCCCTGGTCGCCGGAGCCGCGAACCTCGCGCACCTGTTCGACGCCCGGCCGGGGCGCGCGGCCGGCGTCGCGCTGGCCGCGGGAGCGCCGCTGCTGTGCGGGCCCGCCGCGGGCGTCGCCGGAGCCGCACTCGGCGCCGCGGCGGCGCTGCTGCCCGAGGACCTGGCCGAGCGCGCCACGCTGGGCGGCCTCGGCGCGAGAGCGCTGGGCGCCGCCGTGGGCGCCGCTGCCGCCGCGGCGCTGCCGCCGCGCCACCGCACCGCCGCCCTGTGCGCCGTCGCCGCGCTGACCGCGGCGGTGGAGTACGCCCGCTTCGACGGCGAAAGCGCCCCGGTGGGGCCGCTCGGCCGCCTCTTCTTCGCGGGCCGCCGCGTCGCGCACGCGCCGGGACCGGTCCCGGTCCGGGCGCCGATGCCGGGCGAGCAGCACCCGCGGTTCCCCGCCCCGCGAGCGCGCGCCGTGTCGCCCCGCTCCGAGCGCGGGAGTGCCCGCTCCGCCCGCTTCGGCCCCCGGGGGGATCCGCGGGCGCCTTGACCCGACTCTCCGCGCGCCGGCCGCGGCGGTGCGGGGGCGGGCGGTGGATACGCGTAGTTCCGCCGATTCGGGACAGTCGTCCGACAGTGAGCGGCTGCGGTGTCCGGTATTCCCAGGCCTGTGAACAGGAGGGTTCCTCGATTGAGATCTTCGCCGCAGGGGCCGGGCCGTCCCACCCGGGCGGCCCTGGTGGCATCATGGAGGAATAGGGGGAACCTTCACGCCGCCGTGCGCGTTGGATCCTTCGGCAACAGTGAGGGGAGTATCCCTTACGCGGCGGTGTCGTCACCACGGTGGGCCCATGAGCGCACCCGGTGCCGCCGGTCCAGTCGGGCCTCCCTCCGGGGAGCCCGGTCCGGGCGGGAAAGACCTCCGGTGTACATGTGTGTCCGAAGCTCCACGGCACGGGCACGGCAACCGGAGGAGTAGCCCGTGGACATTCCGCTGTGGGTATGGCTGGCCACGATCGGTGGCATGATCGCCATCCTGGTGATCGACCTCGCGATCGTCGACCACCCCTGGAGCAAGAAGTCCGGCCCGCGCGAGTTCGGCATGAAGCAGGCGGCCTGGTGGGCCGTCTTCTATATCGGGATCGCCATCCTCTTCGGGGTGGGGCTGTGGTTCTTCGGAGGCACGACGGTCGCCGGCGAGTACTTCGCCGGCTTCCTCACCGAGAAGAGCCTCAGCGTCGACAACCTGTTCGTCTTCTACCTGATCATGAGCGCCTTCGCGGTGCCCCGCAAATACCAGCACGAGGTGCTGCTGGTGGGCATCGTGATCGCCCTGGTCATGCGCGGCGTTTTCATCGTCATCGGAGCGCAGATGATCAACGCGTTCAGCGAGGTCTTCTACGCGTTCGGCGCCCTGCTGATCTACACCGCCGTGAAGATCGTCCACGACCACGTCAAGGGCAGCGACGAGGACAAGGACTTCACCGACACGTTCGCCGCGCGAACGGTGCGCAAGTTCTGGCCGGTTACCGAGGACTACCACGGCGCCCGCCTGACGGTGAAGCAGTACGGCCGCCGCCACGTGACGCCCATGCTCATGGTCATCGTGGCGATCGGCGTGACCGACCTGATGTTCGCCGTCGACAGCATCCCGGCGATCTTCGGTCTGACCCAGGACCCGTACCTGGTCTTCACCGCCAACGCGTTCGCGCTGCTGGGACTGCGCCAGCTCTACTTCCTGCTGGCGGGACTGATGGACCGGCTCGCCTACATCAGCTGGGGGCTCGCGATCATCATGGTCTTCATCGGCGTGAAGATGATCCTGCACGCGCTGCACGAGAACCACGTTCCCGTGCCGGAGATCGGCACCGGCCTGTCGCTCGGCGTCATCACCGGCGTGATGGTGATCACGGTCGTCGCGAGCCTGCTGCGCTCGCGCAACCGGACCGGCAAGGGCGAGAAGCCCGAAAGCCTGACGTCGGGGCCGACCTCGGAATGATCGTCGATCGAACGGCTGTTCGGCTATAGTGTGGTCCCCCGGCGGTCCGCCGTCGGGGGGCGGTGCCCGATGCGGAAGTTTCTCCGGCGCCGAGTCGTTACCGTAAGAGGCCCGGGGCCCGGCGGCGCCCTGCGCCGATACCGCACTCCCCGGCGAGCCGCAGCGCGCCCGGCGCGGGCCCGGGCCTTGCGTGCGCCGCCGCACGCGCGAGCCGATGCCGAAGGGTGAAGAAGCACATGGCCGACGAGCTGGTGATCCGGGGAGCCCGGGAGCACAACCTCAAGGACGTGAAGGTCGACCTCCCGCGCGACTCCATGATCGTGTTCACCGGCCTGTCCGGTTCGGGCAAGTCCTCCCTCGCCTTCGACACGATCTTCGCCGAGGGCCAGCGCCGGTACGTGGAGTCGCTGTCCGCCTACGCGCGCCAGTTCCTCGGGCAGATGGACAAGCCCGACGTCGACTTCATCGAAGGGCTCTCGCCCGCGGTGTCCATCGACCAGAAGTCCACCAGCCGCAACCCCCGCTCCACTGTCGGCACCATCACCGAGGTCTACGATTACATGCGGCTGCTGTGGGCGCGCATCGGCGTCCCGCACTGCCCCCGCTGCAACCGCGAGATCGCCCGCCAGACCCCCCAGCAGATCGTCGACCGGGTGCTGGAGCTGCCCGAGGGCACCAGGTTCCAGGTGCTGGCGCCCGTCGTGCGCGGGCGCAAGGGCGAGTACGTCGAGCTGTTCAAGGACCTGCAGACCAAGGGCTTCACCCGCGCGATGGTCGACGGCGCGATGGTGCGCCTGGACGAGGCGCCGACGCTCAAGAAGTACGAGAAGCACGACATCTCGGTTGTGGTCGACCGCCTCACCGTCAAGGAGTCGGCCAAGAAGCGGCTGACCGACTCGGTCGAGACCGCGCTGCAGCTGGCCGGCGGCACCATCGTGCTCGACTTCGTCGACGAGGCCGAGAACAGCGCCGAGCGCGAGAAGGTGTTCTCCGAGCATCTGTTCTGCCCCTACGACGACCTCTCCTTCGAGGAGCTGGAACCGCGATCGTTCTCGTTCAACTCTCCCTACGGCGCCTGCCCCGACTGCGTGGGCCTGGGCACCCGCATGGAGGTCGATCCCGAGCTGCTGGTGCCCGACCCCGCCAAGACGCTCAACGAGGGCGCCATCGCGGTCTGGGCCAACGGCCACGCCCTGGAGTACTTCGGGCGGCTGATCCAGGCGGTGGGCGACGCGGTCGGCTTCGACATGGACACCCCCTGGGAGCGGCTGCCCAAGGCCGCGCGCAAGGCGCTGATGGAGGGCCACGACACCCAGGTCCACGTGCGCTACCGCAACCGCTACGGCCGCACGCGCTCCTACTACACCGGTTTCGAAGGCGTTATCCCCTGGGTGAAGCGTCGTCACGCCGAGAGCGAGAGCGACACCGGGCGCGAGCGCCTTGAGGGCTACATGCGCACCGTGCCCTGCCCCACATGCGCAGGCCGCCGCCTCAAGCCCGTCGTGCTCGCGGTCACCGTGGGCGGCGCCTCCATCGCCGAGGTCGGCGCGCTGCCCCTGAGCGAGTGCGCCGAGTTCCTGCGCGACCTCAAGCTCAGCGAGCGCGAGCAGGTCATCGCCGCCCAGGTGCTCAAGGAGATCAACGCGCGGATGGGCTTCCTGCTCGACGTCGGCCTGGACTATCTCAGCCTGGAGCGGCCCGCCGGATCGCTCTCGGGCGGCGAGGCCCAGCGCATCCGGCTGGCCACGCAGATCGGCTCCGGGCTCGTGGGCGTGCTCTACGTGCTGGACGAGCCCTCCATCGGCCTGCACCAGCGCGACAACTTCCGGCTGCTGGAGACCCTGCGCCGACTGCGCGACATCGGCAACACCCTCATCGTCGTCGAGCACGACGAGGACACCATCCGCCAGGCCGACTGGGTCGTCGACATCGGCCCCGGCGCCGGCGAGCACGGGGGTGACGTCGTCGTCTCCGGCACCGTCGCCGACCTGCTCTCCAGCCGGTCCTCCATCACCGGCGACTACCTCACCGGCCGGCGCAGCATCGAGATACCGAAGACGCGCCGCCCGCTGGTCAAGGGACGCGAGCTGGTGGTCAAGGGCGCCCGAGAGAACAACCTGCACGACCTCGACGCGTCCTTCCCGCTGGGCGTGTTCACCGCGGTCACCGGCGTCTCGGGGTCGGGCAAGTCCACTCTGGTCAACGAGATCCTCTACAAGGCCCTGGCCAAGGAGCTGCACGGTGCGAAGGCGGTGCCCGGCCGCCACACCCGCGTCAACGGCCTCAACCAGGTCGACAAGATCGTCCACGTCGACCAGAGCCCCATCGGGCGCACCCCGCGCTCCAACCCCGCCACCTACTCCGGGGTCTTCGACCACATCCGCAAGCTGTTCGCGCAGACCACCGAGGCCAAGGTCCGCGGCTACCAGCCGGGCCGGTTCTCCTTCAACGTCAAGGGCGGCCGCTGTGAGGCGTGCGCGGGCGAGGGGACCATCCGCATCGAGATGCAGTTCCTACCCGACGTCTACGTGCCCTGCGAGGTCTGCCACGGCGCCCGCTACAACCGCGAGACCCTGGACGTGCACTACAAGGGCAAGTCCATCGCCGAGGTCCTCGACATGCCCGTCGAGGAGGCCCTGGACTTCTTCGAGCCCGTCACGGCCATCCGGCGGCACATGCAGACCCTCAACGACGTCGGACTGGGGTACGTGCGCCTGGGCCAACCCGCCACCACCCTCTCCGGAGGCGAGGCCCAGCGGGTGAAACTCGCCTCCGAGCTGCAGCGGCGCTCCACCGGGCGCACTGTCTACGTGCTCGACGAGCCCACCACCGGACTGCACTTCGAGGACATCCGCAAGCTGCTGAGCGTGCTCGACCGGCTCGCCGACAGCGGCAACACGGTGATCGTCATCGAACACAACCTCGACGTCATCAAGACCGCCGACCACGTGCTCGACATGGGTCCCGAAGGCGGCTCGCGCGGCGGCACGGTCGTCGCCGCCGGCACTCCCGAGGAGGTCGCGAAGAACGAGGATTCCTACACCGGGCGGTTCCTCGCCAAGCTCGTATAGTCCTCCCAGCGCCGACCGCCGGCGCGTCCGCCCAGGAGGAGCCCGTCCATGAGCGAGGACACCCCCGCCGAGCGCCCGGCCCGGCTCGTACGGCGCGTGGCCGCCAGGCTGATCGACGTCGTCGTGCTCGCCGGGATCGCGATGCTGTTCTCGGCGCTGGTGGTCACCACCGTGCCCGGGGCCGAGAACCCGACGCGCATGGAGGTGCTGCCGGGGCTCGTCCTCTCGGTGGGACTGTTCGCGCTCTATCTCGCCTACGAGGCCGCCTTCACGGCTGTCTACGGCGCCACCCCGGGCAAGCTCTACCTGCGGCTGCGTGTCGTCGGCGCCGACCCCGCCGTGGGCGCGCCGCGCGCGCCCGTGTCCGCGGTGCTCAAGCGCTCGGTCGTCCTCTACGCCTCCGTGCTGCTCAACTTCGTTCCGATCGTGAACTACCTCGCACTCATGGTGTCCGTGTACGCCGTGATCTCCGCGTTCTTCGACCGCCCGCGGCACCGCGGACTGCACGACAAGGCGGGCGGGACCGCGGTCGTCACCGGCCCGGCCGGAGGGACCGATCCCCGCGGGAGCGGGCCCTCCGGCCGGTAGGGTCGAACCGCCGCCGATGCCGGCGGCGCGCAAGGAGGTACCGGTTCCGATGAGCTTCCCGCCGCACTGGAACGACGGCACGACCGCGCCTGGGGACAGCGGTCGGCCGCCGCCCCACCGGCCGCATCCGCCGCCGTACGTGCCGCCCGCCGAGGCCGTCGGCCCGGTGGGAGAGCAGGAGCGCTACCGGCTGGCCTCCTGGGGCCGGCGCGCCGTCGCGCGGACCGTCGACGGGCTGGCCGTCGGCGTTCCCGTCGCCGTCCTCGCGGTGCTCGTGTCGCTGGTGTGGGCGGGAGCGCAGTCGCTCTCGGGCTACGGCGAGGCCGTCGAGCGCAACTCCGGGATCGTCTACGGGCTCGTCGGGTTCGTCATGTTCGTGGCCTACGAGACCGTGTGCGTCCACCGGTGGCGCCGGACCCTGGGCAAACACCTGATGGGGCTGCGGGTCGCACCGTTGGACGGCGCGGGCCGCCAGGGACCCATCCCCGTGGCGTCGATGGCGGCGCGGGCCGCGGTGTTCAATCTCGCGAACCTGGCCGCCGGGAGCGCGGGCTGGGCGTTCCTGTGCCTGATGCTGATGCTCGTGCCGTGCGTCCTGTGGCCGCTGTGGGACCGCCCCAACCGCCAGGCCCTCCACGACAAGGTCGCCGGCACGGTCGTCGTGCGCACGGACTGAGGCCGAGTGTCCTGCGGCGGGCCGCTCCGGGGCTCCGGGGCCCCTGGGGACGAGGCACGTCCGGACCGGTACTACAGTTCGTAGTAATGAGGAGAGTCGAGGAGGGGAGCGGTGTCATGTGCGCGGGGCTGGGGTGCGCCGGCGGGATCAGCAGGCGCAGGCTGATCGGTGCCGCGGGAGCCGCCGGTGCCGCCGCGCTCGGTGCGACCGCCTGCGGATCCGGCGAGGGCGGGCCCGAACCCTACGACGCGCTGCGGGGAACCGTGGTGGCCCAGACCGGAGACGTTCCGGTGGGCGGGGGAAGCGTTGTCGTCAAGGGCAAGCTGGTCGTCACCCAGCCCGAGGAGGGCGACTTCAAGGCGTTCAGCGCCGTGTGCACGCACGCGGGCTGCACGATCCAGGAGGTCGAGCGCAACATCCACTGCCTCTGCCACGGCAGCGAGTTCGACATCGCCACCGGCGAGGTGCGCCACGGTCCGGCCGACAGTCCGCTGGAGCGGCTCTCGATCACGGTCGAGGGCACCGACATCGTCCTCGACGAGAAGGAGCGGGGGGCCTAGCCCGCAGCGCTCGAACCCCGTTGATCTTGTAGCCGTCGTGAAGGAAAACGATTTCCAGTTGCGATGGCTGCAAGATCGACGGCGCTGTGCCGGGTACAGCTGCGGGGCCCCCGCCGCCGAGGGCTCAACCGTCGGCGTCGGAGGAGCCGTCGCCGTCACCGTCGCGGGTCTGCGAGCCGCCCTGGGGCCCGGCCGAGAGAGAGCCGTCGGGGCCGGGAGAGCCGGTCTGCTCGGCGCGGGGGCGCCGGACCGCGGAGTCGGGGAACACCGCGGCGTACGGCTCGGCCTCCTGGGCGGTGAGGAACTCGGTGCGGCGGCGGGGCAGCGCCCGGGGGATGTACTCGTTGATGTAGGTGATCAGGTGCTCACGCAGGTCGCAGCACAGGTCCCAGCGCGCGTCGGAGTCGGCGGTGGTGACCACCGCGCGCAGCTGCACGATCCCGTCGTCGAGGATGTCGGTGGCCTGCAGCGACCAGCGGCGGCCGTCCCAGAGGGGGTGGTGCTTGACGTAGGCGCCGACCTCATCGCGGATCTTGCCGATGGGGGCCTCCCAGTCGACCTGGAACAGCACCCAGCCGGTGATGGAGGCGCCCTGCTTGGTCCAGTTCTCGAAGGGGGTGGTCGCGAAGTAGGAGACCGGCACCACCAGCCGGCGCTCATCCCACATGCGGATGGTGACCATGGTGAGGCTGAGCTCCTCGACGCGGCCCCACTCGCCCTGGAAGACGACGACGTCGTTGATCCGCAGCGCGTTGCTGAACGCCAGCTGGAGGCCGGCGAAGATGTTGCCGAGGGTCGACTGCGCGGCTATGCCCGCCACGACCGACAGCAGTCCCGCCGAAGCCAGCAGCCCTGCGCCCAGCCCCTGGACTGCGGGGAAGGTGAACAGGATCGCCGCGAAGGCCAGTACGCCGATGATCGACGCGGCGATGCGCCGCAGCAGGCGTACCTGGGTCTGCAGTCGCCGCGAGTGGTGGTCGTCGTCGCCGTTGTTGTCGGCGAGCCTGTCCAGCACCGTGTCGGTCACGGCATAGGCGACGCCCAGCGCGAACCACGTCATCGTCCCGATCATCAGGATCGTCATGAAGTGGTCGATGATCGGGAAGAGCGCCCGGTCGGTCATCTCGTCGCGGGCGGGCAGGGAGATGTTGACGCCGACGACCATCGCGGCCGCATAGGCCGAGACCCGGCAGTGCCGGACCAGCGGCCTGGCCAGCGGCGACACCTTGGTGAGCTGGTGGGTGAGCAGCCAGTGCGCCACCGTCACCATGAGGACCGCGATCAGGACGGCGACGCCGATCCCGGTCCATTGCGCGAAGCTCACGGAAAGAGCCTCCCTCGCTCTCAGATGATGCGGTCGGTACCCGCCAAACTAGACCACGTGGATACCGAATCGTGACGTTTGGTCCGTGATCAAGCCCATGCTTGGTCCGGTCCGGGGGGCCGTCCACAGCTTAGACGCGGAGCCCGGCTGACCCCCGGAACCGGTTGCAGAACAGGCCTTTGGTCCCCAACGCGATCGTCCACAGGCCGCCCGCCGAGTGGCCGAACACCCCCGCGGCCGACGACAATGGAGCCATGGCAGCCCAATCCCACCTTCGTCCCCGCCCCGGTTCGATCCCCACCTCGCCGGGGGTCTACCGGTTCCGCGACGGCACCGGGCGGGTCATCTACGTGGGCAAGGCGAAGAACCTGCGCGCGCGGCTCTCGTCCTACTTCCAGGACTTCGCGGCGCTGCACCCCCGCACCCAGACGATGGTCTCGACCGCGGCCGACGTCGACTGGACCGTGGTGGGAACCGAGGTCGAGGCCCTCCAGCTGGAGTACTCCTGGATCAAGGAGTACGACCCCCGGTTCAACGTCAAGTACCGCGACGACAAGAGCTACCCCTACCTCGCGGTCACCATGAACGAGGACGTCCCCCGCGTCCAGGTGATGCGCGGCGCCAAGCGCAAGGGTGTGCGCTACTTCGGCCCCTACGGCCACGCCTGGGCCATCCGCGAGACCGTCGACCTGCTGCTGCGCGTCTTCCCCGTGCGCACGTGCTCGGCGGGGGTCTTCCGCAGTGCCCGCAACGCCGGGCGGCCCTGCCTGCTGGGCTACATCGACAAGTGCTCGGCGCCCTGCGTCGGCCGCGTCGACGCCGAGGAGCACCGCCGCCTCGCCGAGGACTTCTGCTCCTTCATGGCCGGCGACACCAGCCGCTTCATCCGCAGGCTGGAGGAGCGCATGCGCGAGTCCGCCGCGGACCAGGAGTACGAGAAGGCCGCGCGCATCCGCGACGACATCCAGGCGCTGCGCACGGCGCTGGAGAAGCAGGCGGTCGTGCTGGGCGACTCCACCGACTGCGACGTCATCGCCCTGGCCGAGGACCAGTTGGAGGCCGCCGCCCAGGTCTTCTACGTCCGCGGCGGGCGCATCCGCGGCCAGCGGGGCTGGGTCGTCGACAAGGTCGAGGACGTGGGCACCGGCGAGCTCGTCGAGCGCTTCCTCGCCCAGACCTACGGCAACGGCGGCGAGCCGGGCGGACGGGCCGACGGCGAGGACGGACCCGGCGGCGCGGCGATCCCGCGCGAGGTGCTGGTCTCGGCCGAGCCGGCCGACCGCGACGCCGTGGTCGAATGGCTCAGTGGGCGCCGCGGCTCCGCCGTCGACCTGCGCGTACCCCAGCGCGGCGACAAGAAGACCCTGTTGGAGACCGTCGCCAAGAACGCCCACCAGGCGCTGGCCCGGCACAAGACCCAGCGCGCCGGCGACCTCACCACGCGCAGCCGTGCGCTGAGCGAGATCCAGGAGGCACTGGGGCTCGACGAGGCTCCGCTGCGCATCGAGTGCTTCGACGTGTCCAACCTCATGGGCGAGCACGTGGTCGCCTCCATGGTGGTGTTCGAGGACGGTCTGGCCCGCAAATCGGAGTACCGCCGCTTCAGCATCCGCGGCTCCGGGCGCGCCCAGGGCGCCGAGCAGAACGACGTCGCCTCGATGTACGAGGTCCTCAGGCGCCGGTTCGCCCGCTATCTCGAGGAGAGCCGCCGCACCGGCGAGCTCGACAGGCTCGGCGCCGAGGTCGACGGAGACGAGGGCGAGGGCGCCGGTGCCGTCCCGGCCGACGGGGGCGCGGACGGGCCGGACCCGGCGGCCGCCCCCGGCGCTGCGGGCTCTCCCGAGGGCGAAACCGACCGGCAG
This sequence comes from Streptomonospora wellingtoniae, assembly GCF_031845375.1. Lineage (NCBI taxonomy): Bacteria > Bacillati > Actinomycetota > Actinomycetes > Streptosporangiales > Nocardiopsidaceae > Streptomonospora > Streptomonospora wellingtoniae. The sequence goes on along the minus strand of NZ_JAVREK010000012.1, from coordinate 109,005 downwards.
GCGACGTCCAAGTTCGCCTATCCCCCTAACCTGGTAGTTGTCGACGGAGGCCGGCCGCAGGTCCAGGCCGCGCGGCGGGCCCTGGACGACCTCGGCATCGACGACATCGCGGTGTGCGGGCTGGCCAAGCGGCTCGAAGAGGTGTGGCTGCCCGACGACGACGATCCGGTGATCCTGCCGCGCACGGGCGAGGGGCTCTACATGCTCCAGCGCGTCCGCGACGAGGCCCACCGGTTCGCCATCACCTATCACCGCCAGAAGCGCGCCAAGGCTCTCACCGGCAGCGCGCTCGACGAGGTCCCCGGCCTGGGGCCCGCGCGGCGCAGCGCGCTGCTCAAGCACTTCGGGTCGGTCAAGAAGCTGGCTGCGGCCACTGAGGAGGAGATCGCCCAGGTGCCCGGCATCGGCAAGACCACCGCCGGAGTCATCCACGCGCGGCTCTCCGGCCAGGAGCGGGAAGGAAACCATGACAGGGGCGGGGTCCGCACGGGGGAAAGCGGCGCGGCAGACGGAAGTGGTCAGCACAATGGGGGATGAACAGCCGACAAGCAGTCTCAGCGGGGAGCTCCCGCCCGAGATCGTCGTCGTCACCGGAATGTCGGGCGCCGGTCGCAGCACCGCCGCGCGCGCACTCGAGGACCTGGACTGGTTCGTCGTCGACAATCTGCCGCCGGGGCTGCTGCCGACCATGATCGACCTGGCCGGGCGAACCCAGGGGGCGGTGCCGCGGGTGGCCGCGGTCGTCGACGTGCGCAGCATGGCCTTCACCGAGGACCTGCTCTCCACGGTCGAGGAACTGCGCGGGCGGGGGATCGCCGCCCGCGTCGTGTTCCTAGAGGCCGGCGACGACGCACTGGTGCGCCGTTTCGAGAGCGTGCGGCGCCCGCACCCGCTGCAGGGCGACGGGCGCCTCACCGACGGCATCGCCCGCGAGCGCGAGACGCTTCGCGCCGTCCGCGGCGCCGCCGACCTGGTCATCGACACCTCCCAGCTCAACGTCCACCAACTCAAGGCCAAGGTCATCGGCTTCTTCGGCGAGGCCGAGGAGGCGCGCCCGCGCGCCAACCTGGTGTCGTTCGGCTACAAGCACGGCCTGCCGGTGGACGCCGACCTCGTGCTGGACTGCCGCTTCCTGCCCAATCCGCACTGGGTTCCCGAGCTCCGGGCGATGAACGGACGCGACGCTCCGGTGCGCGAGTATGTGCTGGCCCAGACCGGCGCGAAGGAGATGATCGACTCCTACGCCGAGGTGCTGCGCCTGGTGATCGAGGGGTACCAGCGTGAGGGCAAGCACTACATGACCTTCGCCGTGGGCTGTACGGGCGGCAAGCACCGGAGCGTGGCCATGGCCGAGCAGTTCGGCGAGCGTCTGCGCGAGCAGGGGCTCGATGTCCACGTCGTCCACCGGGACCTCGGCCAGGAATGAGGCGGCCGGTCGCGGCGGACCGGGCGGCGTAGGCGAATCAGCACGGATGTCGGTAGGGCACGCTCTAGCATTGGCCCGATCGCGCCCGCCGAAGACCCGAGGACGAGGTACCCACAGGCACATGTCAGACAACTTCCCCGCCCACAGCGGCGGGAGCCCGGCAGACGCCGCGGCCGGCGGTGCCGCTGCCGACGATCCGGGCGTGAGCCCGCCGCGGGTCGTCGCGCTGGGCGGAGGGCACGGCTTGCACGCCTCGCTGTCCGCGTTGCGCCGGGTGACCACCGACGTGACCGCCGTCGTGACCGTGGCCGACGACGGCGGGTCCAGCGGCCGCCTGCGCGAGGAGCTCGGCGTGCTGCCGCCGGGCGACCTGCGCATGGCGCTTGCGGCGCTGTGCGGCGACGACGAGTGGGGCCACACCTGGAGCGAGGTCGTCCAGCACCGCTTCCGCTCCGAGGGCGAGCTGCACGGCCACGCGGTGGGCAACCTGCTCATCGTGGCGCTGTGGGAGCTGCTGGGCGACTCCGTGGCCGGTCTGGACTGGGTGGGCCAGCTGCTCGGGGCGCACGGCCGCGTGCTGCCGATGTCCTCGGTCCCGCTGGACATCGTCGCCGAGGTCGAGGGGTCCGACCCCGCGCGCCCCTTCGAGATCACCACGGTCCGCGGCCAGGTGGCCTGCGCCAGCACCCGCGGCCGGGTGCGGTCGATCTCGCTGGTGCCCGAGTCGCCCCCGGCCTGCCATCAGGCGGTCAAGGCGGTGCGCGAGGCCGACTGGGTGGTCTTCGGGCCCGGCTCCTGGTTCACCAGCGTGCTGCCGCACCTGCTGGTGCCCGGACTCGCCGAGGCCCTGGTCGAGACCCGGGCCCGCCGCATGGTCGCGCTGAACCTCTCGCCGCAGAAGGGCGAGACCGACGGCTTCCGGCCCGAGACCTACCTGGAGGTGCTCGCCGCGCACGCACCGCGCCTGGGTATCGACGCGGTCCTGGCCGACAGCGGGGTCGTCGGCGACACCACCAGGGTCGGCGAGGTCGCCAAGGAGATGGGCGGCCGGCTGGTCGTGCGCGACGTCGCGGCGGGCGACGGCTCGCCGCGCCACGACCCCGACCTGCTCGCCGCCGCCTTCGACGACGTCTTCCGGGACTGACCGCGGCCCCGCCCCCGCGTCCGCGCGGAAGCGGGGCCGCGGCCGGGCGCGCCCGTGCCCGCGGGGCCCCGATGCGGGAGGTTGGCGCGGTGCGCCAGCGGGCATGCAGCCGACGTGGGCGAACAGCAGGCCGGCGACGGCGGCGGAGTCGACATCCGCCTCATCCGCGTGCGCGACACCCTCGGCCAGGATCCGCCCGGCCGCGCGTTCCTGGTCGACCGGCTGTGGCCGCGCGGTGTGCGCAAGACCTCCCTGTACTACGACGCCTGGCTGCAGGACGTGGCCCCGAGCACCGGGCTGCGCCGGTGGTTCCACGCCGATCCCGGCCGATGGGACGAGTTCGCCGAGCGCTACCGCGGCGAGCTCGCCGAGAACCCCGAGGCTCTGCGCCCGATCCGCGACGCCCTCGCCGAGGGGACCGTCACCCTGCTCTACGGCGCGAGCGACACCGAGCACAACCACGCCCTCGTACTGCGCGACCACCTGTTGGCGACCCGGGGCGAGGCGGCCGGGCAGCAGTAGGGGCCGGCGCCGGGATGCGTCCCCGCGCCCCTCCGAAGCGGTGCGCGGCGCCTGGAGGCGACCGCCGGCCTTCCGCCGCACGGGCGGCCCATCCCACAGCGGACACCCGCAGACCGATCGGACGCCCCGCCCCTTTCGGCAGAGACCCGCACGGATCGGAAAACGCGACTCGCCGGATCGAGCAGGGATTCTGGACACGCGGCCAAGGGCGTGGCCACGGCCCTCACGTTCAGTACGCTCGGGAAGGAGGAGCGCAGGGTCGGCGGGCCGCGCTGGTATGTGGAGTTCGAGAAGCGAGGGGACGGCGTCCATGGCGATGACCGGCGTGGTGAAGGACGAGTTGAGCCGGCTGACCGTTCTCAAGCCGTGTTGCCGCAAGGCCGAAGTCTCCACGATCCTCCGCTTCACCGGTGGACTGCACCTCGTCAGCGGCCGCATCGTGATCGAGGCCGAGCTCGACACCGGCGCCGCGGCGCGCCGGCTGCGCAAGGACATCTCCGAGGTCTTCGGCCACGAGTCCGAGGTCGTCGTGCTCTCGCCCAGCGGCCTGCGCAAGGGCAACCGCTACGTCGTGCGGATCATCAAGGACGGCGAGAGCCTCGCCCGCCAGACCGGGCTCGTCGACAACAACGGCCGCCCGGTGCGCGGCCTGCCCCGGCACGTGGTCGCCGGCGGCGCATGCGACGCCGAGTCGGCCTGGCGCGGCGCCTTCATCGCGCACGGCTCGCTGACTGAGCCGGGCCGGTCGATGTCCCTGGAGGTCACCTGTCCCGGCCCCGAGGCCGCGCTCGCGCTGGTGGGCGCCGCTCGGCGGCTGAAGGTCCAGGGCAAGGCGCGCGAGGTCCGCGGCGTCGACCGGGTCGTGGTGCGCGACGGCGATTCCATCGGAGCGCTGCTGACCCTGCTCGGGGCGCACGAGAGCGTGCTGACCTGGGAGGAGCGCCGAATGCGCCGCGAGGTCCGCGCCACGGCCAACCGGCTCGCCAACTTCGACGACGCCAACCTCCGCCGCAGCGCCCGCGCGGCGGTCGCGGCGGGCGCCCGGGTCGAGCGGGCGCTGGAGATCCTCGGTGACGAGGCGCCCGACCACCTGGTGGCCGCGGGCCGGCTGCGCCTGGCGCACAAGCAGGCGTCGCTGGAGGAGCTTGGACAGCTGTCGTCGCCGCCGCTGACCAAGGACGCGATCGCCGGGCGGATCCGCCGGCTGCTGGCCATGGCCGACAAGCGCGCCGTCGACCTGGGCATCGACGGTACCGACGCGAACCTGACCGCGGACATGCTCGTGCCCTGACCAGGCTCGCCCTGCACGGCGCTGTTCCGCCCGCCGCGCGGCGCGGTTCCGACCGCCGGGCGGGCGGCGCGCGGCCTCACCGGTGCCGCGGAGCGCCGCCGGTGTTGGCTTTTGTGAGTGCGGAAGCGGACCGGAAAACTTCGGAAAATGGTCTAGACCTCTGACTCGCGCGGGTGCGAGCATGGTCGGGGCGCCGAGGCCTTCCGGGCATGGCTCCGCGACGGGGCCGGGACGGTCCACCCTGCGGTGGAGCGATAGGCTCGGAGGTGGAACCCCGGCGCTCAACTTCCGCGGTCGGACCCTCTGCCGGCCGGCCGCGACGGCAGTACCTTCCAACACGTGAGGAGCTTGGTTACCGTGACCATCCGTGTAGGCGTGAACGGATTCGGCCGGATCGGCCGCAACTTCTGGCGCGCGGCCCGCGCCGCCGGCAGCGAGGTCGAGGTCGTCGCGGTCAACGACCTCACCGACAAGGCCACGCTCGCCCATCTGCTCAAGTACGACACCGTGCTGGGCACACTGGACGGCGACGTCGAGGTCGGCGGCGACAGCATCAGGGTCGGAAACACCACGATCAAGACCCTCGCTGAGCGCGACCCCGCTCAGCTTCCCTGGGGCGACCTGGGGGTGGACGTCGTCGTCGAGTCCACCGGCATCTTCACCAAGGCCGAGGACGCCAAGAAGCACATCGACGCCGGCGCCAAGAAGGTCATCGTCTCGGCCCCGGCCAAGGGCGAGGACATGACCCTCGTGATGGGCGTCAACGACGACAAGTACGACCCCGCCCGGCACCACATCCTCTCCAACGCCTCCTGCACCACCAACTGCGTGGCTCCTATGGCCAAGACGCTGCTGGACAACTTCGGCATCGTCAAGGGCCTGATGACGACGACCCACGCGTACACCAACGACCAGGTCATCCTGGACTTCCCGCACAAGGATCTGCGCCGCGCCCGCGCCGCCGCGCAGAACATCATCCCCACGACCACGGGCGCGGCCAAGGCCACCGCCCTGGTGCTCCCCGAGCTGCAGGGCAAGCTCGACGGCATCGCGATGCGCGTGCCGGTGCCCGACGGCTCCGTCACCGACCTGGTCGTGGAGCTGGAGCGCGAGGCCACCGCCGAGGAGGTCAACGCCGCGTTCAAGGCCGCCTCCGAGGGCGAGCTGAAGCAGGTGCTGACCTACACCGAGGACCCGATCGTCTCCTCGGACATCGTCGGCAGCCCTGCTTCCTGCACCTTCGACTCCAGCCTGACCATGGCCTTCGGCAACACGGTCAAGATCATCGGCTGGTACGACAACGAGTGGGGCTACTCCAACCGCCTCGTGGACGCGGCCAAGCTGGTCGGCTCGCGCCTGTAGACCGGACGACCGACCCCGGACGCGCCGGCGCACGCGGCGCCCCGCCCATCGGGCCGGGGCGCCGCGCTCCGCTTCGGCGCGGCCGCATCCCCGCAGAAGGAGAGCTTCATGCGCACGATCGACGACCTCGACGTCTCCGGCAAGCGCGTGTTCGTCCGGGCGGATCTGAACGTGCCCCTCGACGGCGACCGCATCACCGACGACGGCCGTATCCGCGCCGGCGTGCCCACCATCAGCGCACTGCGCGAGCGCGGCGCCCGCGTCGTCGTGGCGGCGCACCTGGGCCGCCCCAAGGGCGCACCCGACCCCGCCTACTCCCTGCGCCCGGTGGCCGCGCGCCTGGGCGAGCTGCTGGGCACCGAGGTCGCCTTCGCCGACGACACCGCGGGGGAGTCGGCCCGCGCCGTCAGCGCCGCGCTGGCCGACGGCGAGGTCGCCCTCGTGGAGAACCTGCGCTTCGAGCCGGGCGAGACCAGTAAGGACGACGCCGAGCGCGGCGAGTTCGCCGACCGCCTGGCCCGGCTCGCCGACCTCTACGTCGGCGACGGTTTCGGCGCCGTGCACCGCAAGCACGCCAGCGTCTTCGACCTGCCGAACCGGCTGCCGCACGCGGTGGGCGGCCTGGTCCTGGCCGAGGTCGAGGTGCTGCGCACCCTCACCGGCGACCCCGCCCGCCCCTACGTGGTGGCGCTGGGCGGCTCCAAGGTCTCCGACAAGCTCGGCGTGATCGACAACCTGCTGGGAACCGCCGACCGCCTGCTCATCGGCGGCGGCATGGCCTACACCTTCCTCAAGGCGAAGGGCTACGAAGTCGGATCCAGCCTGCTGGAGGCCGACCAGGTCGACACGGTCCGCGACTACCTCGACCGCGCGGAGAAGCAGGGCGTGGAGATCGTCGTCCCGGTCGACGTCGTCGCCGCCGAGTCCTTTTCGGCCGACGCCCCGCACGCCCCCGCCGACGCCGACTCCATCCCCGCCGACCGCATGGGGCTGGACATCGGCCCCAAGACCCGCGAGCTGTTCGCCGCCAAGCTGGCCGACGCCCGCACGGTGTTCTGGAACGGTCCGATGGGCGTCTTCGAGATGGAGCCCTACGCCCAGGGCACCAGCGCGCTGGCCCGGGCGCTGCTCGACTCCGGCGCCTTCACCGTGGTCGGCGGCGGCGACTCCGCGGCCGCGGTGCGCGCGCTCGGCTTCGACGAGGCGGCGTTCGGCCACATCTCCACCGGCGGCGGAGCCAGCCTGGAGTACCTGGAGGGCAAGGCCCTGCCCGGTATCGAGGCCCTGGACGACTGACCCCGCGCCGGCGGCCCTGCTCCGGGCCGCCGGCGCCCCTTATCTGCAGCTGAGGAAGACACCAATGGCAGAGCGCAAGCCGCTGATCGCGGGCAACTGGAAGCTGAACAACAACCACCTCGAAGCCATCGCGCTGGTCCAGAAGCTCGCGTTCTCGCTGAAGGACACCGACTTCGACGCCGCCGAGATCGCCGTGCTGCCGCCGTTCACGAACCTGCGCAGCGTGCAGACCCTCGTCGACGGCGACAAGCTGCGGATCGTCTACGGCGCCCAGGACGTCTCCGCCCACGAGAAGGGCGCCTACACCGGCGAGGTCTCCGGGCCGATGCTCGCCAAGCTGGGGTGCACCTACGCGCTGGCGGGCCACTCCGAGCGCCGCGAGTACCACCGGGAGGACGACGCCCTCGTCAACCAGAAGGTGAAGGCGGCATTCGCCGCCGACCTCACCCCGATCCTGTGCCTGGGCGAGGGCCTGGACGTGCGCAAGGCCGGCAACCAGGTCTCCCACACGCTCGCTCAGCTGGAAGGCGCGCTCAAGGACGTGACCGCCGAGCAGGCCGCCCGGCTGGTCGTGGCCTACGAGCCGGTGTGGGCGATCGGCACCGGCGAGGTCGCCACACCCGACGACGCCCAAGAGGTCTGCGGCGCACTGCGCGGGCGGTTGGGCGAGCTGTACTCCGACCAGGCGGCCGGGAGCGCCCGCGTCATCTACGGCGGCTCGGTGAAGTCCGACAACATCGCGGGGATCATCGACCGGGAGGACATCGACGGCGCCCTGGTGGGCGGCGCGAGCCTCAAGCCCGACGAGTTCGCCAAGCTCGCCCGGCTCGGCCGGGAGTGACGGCGGGGCCGGTCGGTGCGTGCCGACCGGCCCTTCGGCTGCGGTCGCGCCGCAGCGCACACGGGTGCCCGGGCCCGCCGGGCGCCGGCCGAACCCCGCCGCACCGGCCAATACCCCGCCGGTACGGCAGCGGCGGGGCCGCGCACGGGTTAGAATTCGCGGGAGCCCGTCGCTTCGGCGGGTACGTGTCCAAAGGGCACACGGTAGAATCCAGGAAGTGTCCTCGGCCCCCGCCCGCGCATCGGCCGCAGACCCGGTCGCCGCGGCGAGCGAGCGGTTCCGGGGACCCAAGTCGTCAATTCCCCCACTCGGGGTCGAGTTACGGGTGAGCGTGTGATCCTCGGTCTGTCCATCGTCGTGATGCTCTGCAGCGTGCTGCTGATCCTTATGGTGCTCTTGCACAAGGGCAAGGGCGGCGGCCTCTCCGATCTGTTCGGGGGCGGCGTCACGTCCTCCCTGGGCGGGTCCTCCGTGGTCGAGCGCAACCTCGACCGACTGACCATCGCCACCGGCGTGATCTGGATCGTCGCCGTCGTGGTCCTCGGGCTGATGCTCAACCAGGGCGCCTAGCCCCGGCCCTTCCGGCCCCTTCCAAAGCCCCCGCTTTTTCCGCCCGCCCGGGTCGCGGGCCCAGCCGCGCGGCATGTCTCGCCGTGCGGTGTCTTTTCCGTTTCCCCTAGCCGGGGCGTGTTGTCCGTCGAAGGAGTTTTCCGTGGGTAGTGGCAGCGCAATCCGTGGCAGTCGCGTCGGCGCAGGCCCGATGGGCGAGGCCGAGCGCGGCGAGTCCGCGCCGCGCATCCGGGTTCCGTTCTACTGCGCCAACAATCACGAGGTTATTCCGAGCTTCGCGCACGAGGCCGCGGTTCCCGAGGAGTGGGACTGCCCCCGCTGCGGGTTCCCGGCGGGCAAGGACCCGCAGAACCCCCCGGCGCCCCCGCGCACCGAGCCCTACAAGACGCACCTGGCCTACGTGAAGGAGCGCCGCAGCGAGGAGGAGGGCCGGCTCATCCTGGACGAGGCCCTCGCCAAGCTGCGCGCCGAGCGCGCCGAGGTCGAGGCCTACATCAAGGCCAACGCGAACTAGCCGGGTAACAGCACCGTCGATCTTGTAGCTATCGTCACTGGAAATCGTTTTCCTTCACGATGGCTACAAGATCAACGGGGTTCGGGTCCGGTGCGCGGGCCCCGCCCGCCGAGTCTGCGGGTCAGCTCGGCCGCCGCGTCGCGCGCACCGGAGGCCAGCGCCTCCGCCGTGACCGGGCGCGCGCTGGGCACGGTCAGGCTGATTGCCGCCGCCGGTGCCGCGTTGTGGTCGAAGGCCGCCGCGGCCACCGACGAGAATCCGTCGGTGACCTGTTCCTCTTCGACTGCGTAGCCCGCGCGGCGCTCGCGGGCCAGCAGTTCGCGGAGTTCGCCCGGTGTTGCGGGGCCGCGTCCGGTGCGGTCCACGAACGCCTCCGCGGCGGGGTAGAGCGCGCGCACCTGGGCGCGCGGCAAGTGGGCCAGCAGCGCCCGTCCCGAGGCGGTCAGATGCGCCGGCAGCCGTACGCCCACTCCGGTGACGAGCGCCGGCGCGTGCGGCGGATGCTCTTTGAGCAGGTACAGCGTGTCGGCGCCGTGCAGCACGCCCAGGTGCGCGGTCGCAGCTGTCTCCTCGACCAGCCGCCGCAGCAGCGGCCGGGCGAGCCGTTCCAGCGGGCCGTGCCGCAGGTAGGCCGACCCGATCTCGAATGCCGCCACCCCCAGGCCCCACCGGCGCTCCTCGGGCAGGTGGGTGACGAAGCCTTCCTCGGCCATGGCCTCAAGCAGTTGGTAGACGCTCGAGCGCGGCAGTCCCAGCTCGGCGGCGGCGGCCGCCGCCGAGACCGGCCCCGGACGCGCGGCGAGGAAGCGCAGCAACCGCAGCGCCCGCGTGGCCGCCGGGACGTGGCTCATGGCGGAATTGTCCCACGTCCCGGCGCTCGTTCACCGTTGCGTGCCGGGCCCGCCGGGCAGGCTCAGCGAGCGGACCTGCAGTCTCCCGCAGGCGCAGCGGGTGTAGACGACCATTCCAGTGGAGGTCGGGTGCCGGGAGACGACCTGGTAGATCTCCGACTCCGGCCAACCGCAGTCGGGGCAGGCCTGTGCGCGGTTCGTGCAGGATTCCATGGATCCAGTCTGGGTGCGGGTCTCAGTTCATGTCCATCTGAACTTTTTTCAAGAAACCGTGTAGCATCACCTACATGCTCGACCTTCGGCGGCTGCGCGTCCTGCGGGCGGTCCACCACCACGGCACGGTCACCGGCGCGGCCGAGGCGCTGCACCTGACCCCCTCGGCGGTCTCCCAGCAGATCCGCCAGCTCGCCCGCGACCTCGGTGTCACCCTGCTGGAGCCGGAGGGCCGGCGGGTGCGGCTGACCTCGGCCGCCCACGTACTGCTCGACCACGCCGACGCGCTCAGTACCCGCTGGGAGCAGGCCGTCGCCGATCTCGCCTGCCATGCCGAGGGCGAGGCCGGTCCGCTGCGCCTGGCCGGCTACCCGACGGGCGTGGCCACGCTGCTGGCGCCGGCCGCGGGCCTGCTGCGCCGCGCGCACCCGGGGCTGACGGTGTCGGTGACCGAGGCCGAGGCGGGCGAGTGCTTCGACATGCTGCTGGCGGGCACCATGGACCTGGCGGTGTTCGTGCCGGATCCCACGGTCGCATCGGCCGAAGACTCCCGGTTCGACCAGCGCGTCCTGCTGGAGGAGCCGCACGACCTGCTGCTGCCCGCCGACCACCCGCTGGCCGGCCGCGCCAGTGTCTCCTTGGCCGAGACCGCGCGCGAGGACTGGATCACCCCCGGCGGCACCTGCAGCCACTACCGTGTGGTGCACGTCGCCTGCGCGGCAGCCGGGTTCACCCCGCGGATCGTGCACTGGGCCACCGACTGGAGCGGCGCGACCGCGCTGGTGGCGCACGGGATGGGCATCGCCCTGGTGCCGCGGCTGCTGCCCATCGCCACCGAGCACCCCGTCGTGCGGATGGCGCTGGACGGGCACTCGGTGCCCAAGCGGTCGATCCTGGCCTGCCTGCGCAGCGGCAGCGACGAGCATCCCGCAGTCGTCCGCGGGCTGGAGGCCCTGCGCGAGGTGGCCGCCAAGGCGCCCGTCGGTACCGGCCCCCTGATGCCGCAGCGGACCGGAGGAGCACCGCGCGAGGCCGCGCCTGCACCTCTGCTCGTCGAGAGCGGTTGAGTCCGAAGGCCCTGCGACGCCCGCGGCAGAGGTGCGGCCGGACGCCGGGGCGCAGCGGCCCGCACGCGGGCTCCGCCCCCGCCGTGTCTGAAACCTCGGACACATCCTGTGGTCCGGGGGTCGCGCCGCAGGTCGCACACAGCGTCCAATGGGGACCATGCCCACCTCGATCGACATCGGCCCCTCCGGACTCGCCGCCGGCGACGTGGTCGCCGCGGCACGCCGCGGCGCGACGGTCCGCCTCACCGGCGACGCGCGCGCCGCCGTCGCCGCCGGGCGCAAGCGCGTCGAGGCCCTGGCCGCCGACCCCGCGCCCGCCTACGGCGTCAGCACCGGGTTCGGGGCGCTGGCCACCCGGCACATCGCCGCCGACCTGCGCACCCGGCTGCAGGCCTCCCTGATCCGCTCGCACGCCGCCGGCGCCGGAGCCGAGGTCGAGCGTGAAGTGGTGCGCGCGCTGATGCTGCTGCGGCTGCGCACCCTGGCCGGGGGCGGCACGGGAGTCCGCGTCGAGACCGCCGATGCGCTGGCCGGACTGCTCAACGCCGGGATCACCCCCGTCGTGCACGAGTACGGCAGCCTGGGCTGCTCGGGCGACCTCGCGCCGCTGTCCCACCTCGCCCTGGCGCTGATGGGCGAGGGCGACGTGCGCGACGCCGACGGGCACCGGCTCCCGGCGGGCGAGGCGCTGCGCGGCGCGGGGCTGCGCCCGGTGGAGCCGGCCGCCAAAGAGGGCCTCGCGCTGATCAACGGCACCGACGGCATGCTCGGCATGCTTCTGCTGGCCTGCGCCGACCTGTCCGAGCTGCTGCGCGTCGCCGACATCACCGCCGCCATGAGCGTGGAGGCGCTGCTGGGCACCGACCGGGTCTTCGCCGCCGACCTGCAGGACCTGCGCCCGCACCCCGGCCAGGCTGCCGCCGCGGCCAACATGCGCGCCCTGCTGGCCGGGTCGCCCATCGTCGCCTCGCACCGCGGTCCCGACTGCACCCGTGTGCAGGACGCCTACTCGCTGCGCTGCGCGCCGCAGGTCGCCGGGGCCGTGCGCGACACCCTCGCCCACGCCGAGTCCGTCGCGGAGCGCGAGCTGGCCGCCGTGATCGACAACCCGGTGGTGCTGGACGACGGCCGAGTGGAGTCCAACGGCAACTTCCACGGCGCTCCGGTGGGCTATGTGCTGGACTTCCTCGCCATCGCGGTAGCCGATCTGGCCTCCATCGCCGAGCGCCGCACCGACCGGATGCTCGACGTCGCCCGCTCGCACGGGCTGCCCGCATTCCTCGCCGACGACCCCGGCGTCGACTCCGGCCACATGATCGCCCAGTACACCCAGGCCGCCATGGTCTCGGAGCTGAAGCGGCTTGCCGTCCCCGCCAGCGTCGACTCCATCCCCAGCTCGGCGATGCAGGAGGACCACGTCTCGATGGGCTGGTCCGCCGCGCGCAAGCTGCGCCGCGCCGTCGACGCGCTCACCAGCGTGCTGGCGATCGAACTGGTCACCGCCGCTCGCGCGCTCGACCTGCGGGCGCCGCTGGAGCCGGCACCGGCCACCGCCGCCGTGCGCGGCACACTGCGGACCGCGGTCCCCGGGCCCGGCCCCGACCGCCACATCGCCCCCGAGATCGCCGCCGCGGCGGCGCTGATCACCGACGGCACCGTCCGCGCCGCGGCCGAGGCCGTCGCCCCGCTCGCCTGACCGTCCGGGAGGACAGCGATGACCATGGGAACCGGCTCGGCACCGCGGACCGTGCGCGCACCGCGCGGCACCGCTCGCACCGCCAAGGGGTGGCCGCAGGAGGCCGCGCTGCGGATGCTGCACAACAACCTCGACCCGGAGGTCGCCGAGCACCCCGACCGGCTGGTCGTCTACGGCGGCAGCGGCCGGGCCGCGCGCGACTGGGCGAGCTTCGACCGCATCACCGCTGTGCTGCGCGAACTGGGTGACGACGAGACGCTGCTCGTCCAGTCCGGCCGCCCCGTGGGCGTGCTGCCCACCCACGAATGGGCGCCGCGCGTGCTCATCGCCAACGCCAACCTCGTCGGCGACTGGTCGAACTGGGAGGAGTTCCGCCGCCTGGAGGCGCTGGGTCTGACCATGTACGGGCAGATGACCGCCGGCTCCTGGATCTACATCGGAACCCAGGGGATCCTGCAGGGTACCTACGAGACCTTCGGCGCGGTGGCGGCCAAGCGCTTCGGCGCCGACCTGGCCGGCACCCTCACGCTCACCGCCGGCCTGGGCGGCATGGGCGGCGCGCAGCCGCTGGCGGTGACCCTGAACGGCGGTGCGGCACTCGTGGTCGAATGCGACGCCACCCGCATCGAGCGCCGCCTCGCGCAGGGCTACCTGGACGAGCGCGCCGACAGCCTCGACGAGGCGCTGGCGCTGGCCGAGAGGGCGCGCACCGAGCGGCGCGCCGTATCGATCGGCGTTGTGGGCAACGCCGCCGAGACCGTGCCCGAACTGCTGCGCCGCGGGGCCCCGGCCGACATCGTCACCGACCAGACCTCCGCACACGACCCGCTGGCCTACCTGCCCGCCGGGGTCGACTTCGACGACTGGGCCGACTACGCGGCCCGCGACCCCGAGGGGTTCACCCGCCGCGCTCGGGACTCCATGGCCGCCCACGTCGAAGCGATGGTCGGCTTCGCCGACGCGGGCGCCGAGGTCTTCGACTACGGCAACTCCATCCGCGGCGAGGCCCGAACCGCCGGCTACACGCGCGCCTTCGACTTCCCGGGCTTCGTGCCCGCCTACATCCGCCCGCTGTTCTGCCAGGGAAAGGGCCCCTTCCGATGGGCGGCGCTCTCGGGCGACCCCGGCGACATCGCCCGCACCGACCGGGCCGTGCTGGAGCTGTTCGGTGACGACGACCACCTGTCCCGCTGGATCCGCACGGCCGGCGAGCGGGTGTCCTTCCAAGGGCTCCCGGCGCGGATCTGCTGGCTGGGGCAGGGCGAGCGGGCGGCGGCCGGACTGCGCTTCAACGAACTGGTGGCCTCCGGCGAGATCAGCGCACCGCTGGCCATCGGCCGCGACCACCTCGACACCGGCTCGGTCGCCTCCCCCTACCGCGAGACCGAGGCCATGGCCGACGGCTCCGACGCCATCGCCGACTGGCCGCTGCTCAACGCGCTCGTCAACACCGCCTCGGGCGCCTCGTGGGTCTCGATCCACCACGGCGGCGGCGTCGGGATCGGCCGCTCCCTCCACGCCGGCCAGGTGGCGGTCGCCGACGGCAGCGCGCTGGCAGCGCGCAAGCTGGAGCGGGTGCTGTCCAACGACCCCGCGACCGGCGTGATCCGCCACGCCGATGCGGGGTATGGCCAGGCCGAAGACGTCGCCCGCGAGCACGGGATCCGGCTGCCCATGAGCGGGGACCGGGACTGATGGGCGCGGGCGGCGCACGGCCGCGAACGGCGTACGACGAGCGCATGCGGGGGACGGGACGCCGATGAGCGACGACTTCGAGGAGCTGTGGACCGAGCTGGCCCCGGTGGGGCGTAACCGCATCACCGGTGGTTACCGGAGGTTCTCCTGGGGATCCGCCGACGCCGAGGCGCGCGCCTGGTTCGTCTCGGCGGCGAGTGCGCGAGGACTCGACGTCGGGACCGACGGCAACGGCAACCTCTGGGCCTGGTGGGGCGAACCCGGCCCCGAGGCGGTGGTCACCGGGTCCCACCTGGACTCCGTGCCCGACGGGGGAGCCTACGACGGGCCGCTGGGCGTCGTCGGCGCCCTCGCCGCGATCGGGGAGCTGCGCCGGCGCGGCCTGCGGCCCCGCCGCCCCCTGGCCGTAGCGGTGTTCGCCGAGGAGGAGGGCGCCCGCTTCGGCGTACCCTGCCTGGGCAGCCGGCTGCTGACGGGGGCGATCACCCCCGAGCGCGCCGGCGGGCTCGCCGACGCAGACGGCGTCACCTGGGCGCACGCGATGGAGGCGGCCGGCCTCGACCCCGGCCGGCTGGGCGCCGACCGCGAGCTGCTGGGCCGCATCGGCGCGTTCGTCGAGCTGCACATCGAGCAGGGGCGGGCACTGGTCCACTCCGGCGCCCCTGTCGGCGTCGCCTCGGCCGTGTGGCCCCACGGCCGGTGGCGGCTGGACTTCTCCGGCCAGGCCGACCACGCGGGGACCACGCTCCTGGCCGACCGCAGCGACCCCATGCTGCCCTTCGCCGCCGCCGTTCTGGAGGCGCGCCGGGCGGCCGAGGCGAACGGAGCCCTGGCGACCGTGGGCAAGGTGCGCGTGTCCCCCAACGGCACCAACGCCGTACCGTCCCGCGTGCGCGCCTGGCTGGACGCGCGCGCGGCCGACGAGGGTGCGCTGCGCGCGGTGGTCGACCGGGTCGACGCGGCCGCGCGCGGCAGCGCGGCCGAGCACGGCGTCACGGTGAACGGGTTCCTGGAGTCCGCGTCGCCGCTGGTGGATTTCGACCACCGACTGCGCGACCGCATCGCCGCCCGTGTCGGAGGCGAGGCGGGCGGCCCGCCGCTGCTCACCACCGGCGCCGGCCATGACGCCGGCGTGCTGGCCACCGCCGTGCCCACCGCCATGCTGTTCGTGCGCAACCCCACCGGCACCTCCCACGCGCCCGAGGAGAGGGCCACCGGAGCCGACTGCCGTTCGGGCGTGGAAGCGCTGGCCGACGTCCTGGCCGACCTGACCGGGGCCGGCCCGCGGGACGAGGCGTAAGCGGTGCGGTCGGGGCGCGGGAGAGGGCCCGGCGCCGGGCGGGGCCCGTGTCGGCGAGAGGCTGACGATCGCCTGGTTCCGCTGCCACTACGAGGACGGGGACCTGGGGATGTTCGTCGAGGCCGGTGACGAGAGCGGCGGCGCAGGGGCGCCGCGGTCCGCGGAGCGCTACTGGTGCGAGTGGGCGCTGCTGGACTCGGGTGCGGGCGGCGCGGCCGCGCCCGGGGTGCTCGTCGAGGTCTCCGGCGGCCTGATCACCTCCCTCGCCCGCGACACGCGCCCGCCCGACGGCGCCGAGCGGCTGAGCGGGCTCACGGTCGCCGGATTCGCCAACGCGCACTCACATGCCTTCCACCGGGTGCTGCGCGGGCGCACGGGCGAGGACGGCGGCAGCTTCTGGACCTGGCGCCGGCGCATGTACGAGGTCGCCGAGCGGCTGGACCCCGACTCCTACCGCCGCCTCGCCGGCGCCGTCTACGCCGAGATGGCGCTTGCCGGAGTCACCTGCGTCGGCGAGTTCCACTACGTGCACCACGCGCCCGGCGGCGCCCGCTACAGCGACCCCAACGCCATGGGCCGGGCCCTCATCGCCGCCGCGGACGACGCCGGAGTCCGGATCACCCTGCTCGACGCCTGCTACCTCGCCGGAGGCCTGGACCCCCGCAGCGGGTACACGCCGCTGGAGGGGCCGCAGCTGCGCTTCGGCGACGCGGGAGCCGACGCCTGGGCCGAGAGGGTCGCCGCCCTGCGGCCGATCGGCGGCCGCGCCCGCGTCGGCGCCGCCGCCCACTCGGTGCGCGCGGTGCCGCCCGCCGACCTCGCCCGCATCGCCAGAGCGGCGCCCGACGCCGCGTGGGCCGCGACCCACATCCACCTCTCCGAGCAGCCCGCCGAGAACGCCGCCTGCCTGGCCGCCAACGGGCACACCCCGGCCGGGGTCCTTGACGAGACCGGCTTCCTCGCCTCCCTGCGCCCCGCACTCGTGCACGCCACCCACCTCACCGGCGCCGACGCCGACCTGGTCCGCGGCACCGGTGCCGGGGTGTGCCTGTGCCCCACCACCGAGCGGGACCTGGCCGACGGCCTGCCTGAGCTGGACCGCTTGGGCGGCGTCGCGCTTTCGCTGGGCAGCGACGGTCACAGCACCGTCGACATGTTCGCCGAGGCCCGTGGAGCCGAGGAGCACGAGCGCCTGCGCACCGGACGCCGCGGCAACCTGCCCGCCCACCGCCTGCTGGAGGCACTGCACACCGGCGGACACGCGGCTCTGGGGTGGGCGCCCGAGCCTGAAACCGGGGGAGACCGCGGGGCGGGGCGCATCGCCGCGGGCGCCCGCGCCGACCTGGTCAACGTGGCCGCCGACGGCGTCCGACTGGCCGGATTCGACCCCGCGCACGCAGCCGAGGCCCTGGTGTGGGCGGCCTCCGCCGCCGACGTCCGCCATGTCATGGCCGACGGCCGCTGGATCGTACGCGACGGCGTGCACACGCTCATGCCCGATGCGGCGGCGCGGTTGGACGCGGCCGTCAGGGAGTCGGTCCGTTGAGCCCTCCCGACGCGCATGCCGCGGGCGGCGGTCCCGCGCGGCCGCCGACCGCCGTTCCCGGCCCCGCTGCGCTCACGGACCCCGCCCCCGCCCCGACCCCGCGCACGCCCCGCCCCGCAACCGAAGGGAGGAACGCGGCGCCCGGCACGCCGCGACGCCGATGAGCACCACACCGCCCGCCACCCGACCCCGACCCGTGCCCGCCGTCTCCTCGGTTCTGATCGACGACATCGGGGTCCTCGCCACGAACGACACCGCGCTCGGCGCCGGCGAACTCGGCGAGGTGGCCGGTGCCGCCCTGGTCGTCGAATCCGGCCGGGTGGCCTGGTGCGGCCCGCGGTCCCGGGCCCCGGCCGCCGACGTGCGCGTGGACGCCGCCGGGCGGTGCGTCATCCCCGGGTTCGTCGACAGCCACTCCCACATCGTCTTCGCCGGCGACCGCAGCCGGGAGTTCGGCGCCCGGATGAGCGGGCGGCCCTACGAGGCCGGCGGAATCCGCACCACCGTCGCAGCCACCCGCGGCGCGTCCGACACCGAGCTGCTGGGCAACGCCACGCGCCTGCTGCGCGAGGCACGCGCCCAGGGGACCACCACGCTCGAGGTCAAGTCCGGCTACGGGCTCAGCGTCGCCGACGAGGAGCGCTGCCTGCGGGCCGCCGCGCGGCTGACCGGCGAGGTGACCTTCCTCGGTGCGCACGTCGTCCCGCCCGAGTACGAGGGCGACCCCGACGGCTACGTGGACCTGGTCACCGGCGCGATGCTGGAGGCCTGCGCTCCGCACGCCCGCTGGGTCGACGTGTTCTGCGAGCGCGGCGCCTTCGACGAGGACCAGGCGCGGCGCGTCCTGCGGGCCGGGCGCGAGCGCGGGCTGCTGCCGCGCGTGCACGGCAACCAGTTGGGCCACGGGCCCGGCGTCCGCTTGGCCGTGCAGGAGGGCGCGGCGTCGGTGGACCACTGCACCCACCTGGCGGACGGCGACGTGGCCGCGCTGGCCGACTCGGCGGCGGGTGCGGGGCCGGCGACGGTCGCCACGCTGCTGCCCGGGGTGGACTTCTCCACCCGCCAGCCCTATCCCGACGCGCGCGCCCTCCTCGACGCCGGGGCCCGCGTCGCGCTGGCCGGCGACTGCAACCCCGGCTCGTGCTTCACCTCCAGCATGGCGCTGTGCATCGCGCTGGCGGTCCGCGAGATGCGCATGACCCCCGAGGAGGCGGTGCGCGCGGCGACCGCGGGCGGTGCGCAGGCGCTGCGCCGGGACGATGTCGGCCGCCTGTCCGCCGGCGCCCGCGCGGACATCGTCCTGCTGGAGGCCCCCAACCCGGTGTACCTGGCCTACCGGCCCGGAGTTCCCCAGGTCGCGGCCGTGTGGAAGGACGGCGAACTCGTGGCGGGGCGGCCCTGACCGGGCGCCCGCGCGGCGGGCGTTTCAGGACAGACCGGGGCGGAGGTCCACATGCGGGGTTTCTGTGGAATTTACCGGATGTAGCACGCACGAAACGCGCACGCCCCACCCTGGAGGGGGATCGGCCCGCGACCGCACGGCGCCGCCGGGGCCGAGCCCACTCGTGAAGGGAGACGCATGAGCCTGTGGCGCATCCGCACCGTCGTCGAGGACCGTCCCGGCCGACTGGCAGCGGTGGTCGGTGCGATGGCCGCCCGGGGCGGCAACGTCGTCGGACTGTCGATACACGCCGACGCCTCCGGCGTGGTGGACGAGTTCGTCGTCGACATCCCGGGGGAGCACCGCACGCTGCTGCGCGACGTCGCCCGGCACAGCGTCACCGACTCGGTCGGCGCCGTGCCCGCACAGCCCCGCGAGGTCGGCGACGACGTCACCAAGGCGCTGCTGCTGACGTCCCGGTTGCGCAGCGCGCCCAACCGGTTGCCCGAGGCGCTCGGCGAGCTGCTGATGGCCGACGAGGCCCGCTGGACCAACCTGACCCGGCCGGTCCCGGAGTTCCCGGAGGAGCCGGAGACCACGCTGGTCGTCCCGGTGGGCCCGTTGCGCGGTGTCCGGCTGCGCCGACCCGACCGGCCTTTCACCTGGACCGAGTCGGCGCGCGCCGACGCACTGGTGCGGTCGGTACTGCCGCCCACCGGCCCGGCACCCACGGACGGCTCCATCGCGACCCGCGGCGGCGTCGGCCTCGCCGTCGGCCAGGCCCGGACGGCCGACGCCGACGCGATCCAGCGGCTGCACGCCCGCTGCTCGCCCGAGACCACCCGCGGGCGCTACTTCTCCGGCATGCGGCGGCTGACGCCGAGCATGCTGGGCCTGTTCTGCGACCCGGAGCGGGGGCTGACCCTGCTCGCGCGCCCGCGCGAGGGCGGCGAGCCGGTCGCGCTGGCGCACCTGATGTACACGCTCGACCCGGGCGTGGGCGAAATCGCCTTCCTGGTGGAGGACTCCTGGCAGCGGCAGGGCGTGGGCACCGCGTTGACCCGGGCGCTGACCGCGGTCGCCGCCGACTGGGGCCTGGCCGAGATCCGCGCCGAGACCGTGGCCGGCAACCGGGGGATGCAGCGCATCATGCACCGCATGGGTGCGTCGGTCGGCGCCCCGCACGACGGAGTGGTCCACGCGCGGCTGCCGGTGGCCGGCGCAGGTCCCGCCAGGCGCGGGGGCAGGCTGGCCGAGCTGATGACCGAGCCCGGCGCCGCCGGGGCCTGAATCGAGGAACCCTCCTGAGAAGCGGGCGGGGGAGGCCGGTGAAATGGGGCATCGGCCTCCCCCGCCGCATGTCCGCTGTCCGTGCCGCCGCCCGGGAGTCGGGCGGGTCAGGAATCGTCGGAGTCGTCGGACGCGGAGGCCGAGGAGGGGGAGTCGTCGCCGGAGGCGTCCGGGCCGGACTTGGCGTCGGCGGCGTCGGCCTTCTTCGCGCGGCGCTTCTTCACCGGCCGCGAGTAGTCGACCAGCGGCTCATAGAGGGTCTCGTGCTCCTTCTTGCACTCGTCGCAGGCGTCGACCTCGCGGACGGACCCCTCCCAGGCGAACTGGATGACGTCAGTCGCCTCGACCTTCTCCTCGCGGACGGCGTGCGGATCGCAGTACTTCAGCGTGAAGACCTCGGTGACCACGGCGGTGTGTCCCTTCGGTAGTGGGTCGGCATGTTCGTGCTCATCGCCGAATCATACACCTGTACGAAGGGGCTGTCCGCGCCGAAGTGCGAGTGCACCGTCCGAATCTACGCCATGCCGACGCCTGCGGCACTGCGTGCGGCCGCGCGGACAGGGCACGAGTGAGGCGGGTGACCGGGCGGTATGGCAGCGTACAAATCAATGATTCGCGACGTCCAACGCAGTCGCTGCTCACTCCACCGCCGCGACCAGGTCGACCAGGGTGTCCAGCAGGTCGGCGCGGACGTCGTCGTCGCTGACGGCCCGGACCCAGGCAGAGGGTACGGCGCCGGGCAGGGTGCGCAGGTGCGTGTCGAGGAACCGGTCCAGGGCCGCGACCGGGTTGGTGGCATAGTAGACCGGGTTCTCTCGCGCCCGCGTCACCAGCGTCCACGCGGTGCGGCGCAGCCAGTCCTGCTCCGGCTCGGGCAGGTGCTCGGTGCGCGGGCGCTCGGGCGGCTCCGCGACCGCGGGGGAGGGCGCGGGGTCGGCGACCGGGTGGTAGGGGGCGCTGCGCGCCCGGCCGCGTGCCCGCTCCAGCAGTTCGAAGTGCTCGGGCAGCCGGTCGGCGAGCCGGCGCAGCACCTCGGTCAGAACGCGCGCGAGGTCGTCCGGCCCCATGCCGCGCAGCGACTGCCCGAGGCCGACGCGGCGCACCTCGTCGGCCGTGCGGGCGCGCGCCGGGTCCACGCCGTCGGCCAGCTCCTGCAGCTTGCGCAGCAGGTACTCGGCCGTAGGCACCGACACCAGCGGGCGCTCCCGGCAGACCGCCATCGCGCGGCCCGCGCGGTCGGCCACCGGTACCGCCCCCGACTCGCGGGTGAACCCGTGGTCGCCGGGAAGGGGGGAGTCGATCGGTTCGTCCGGCTGCTCGTCGGGCAGGTCCACCGCCGGGTGGCCGAAGCCCGCGGCCAGCACCAGGGCGGCGAGGGCCTCCTGCTCGACGACGCCGGGCGCCACCCACGCGGCCACCGCCTGCTGGCGCGCCCAGCGGCGCGGCCGCTCGGAGAACGCGCAGCGCAGCGTGCGCCCCGACCACTGCGGGAAGACCAGCCGCAGCCGCGAGAACGCGCGGTCGGTCTCAGCGTCGCGCAGCGCGAAGACCAGGCGGCGGACCCGGGCCGGGGGCATCTCGCCCGCATCGAGCGCGGCGTGCACCTCGCCCATGCGTGCGGTGATCTTGGAGTCGGCGGATCCGCCGTGGCGGTCGCAGGGGCAGTGCTCGCTCAGCAGTGTCAGCGCCGAGTCGAACTGCGCGGCGTGGCGGTCGCAGCTCTGCAGCGTCTCGGGCGCGTTCCGCTGGCGCGCGGGCTCGCACCGGCCGCAGCCGAAGGCGCGGGTCATCGCGTGCAGGAACGCGGTCGAACCGAAAAGGTCCGTGAACAGGCAGCGCGTGCTCAAGATCCTTCTTCTCCCCGTTGGCACGGGGCTGAGGCTCTTCCCCAGCTCCTCCGGGAAAGTGCGTTGAAGAAGGACAGCTGAATCCGGCGACACACCCACGTCGGCTGGCGCTTGCCGACGCCGCCCTGGCGACGCGCGTGGTCCACTACGAAAGTAGGGTCCGCGCCCGCCCGGAGTCAAGGAACGGCAAAGCACTCAGCGCGCGCCCCCGCCGGGCGCCCGACGGCCGCGCCCCGCGTGCGCGCCGGCGCGGCCGTCAGCTCTGGGACCGCCGCCGGTAGTGATCCGCGAGCTGCGTGAGGTGGGCGGCCAGCTCCTCGGCGGTGACCTCGGGCACCGGTGGCTGGTCGCGGCGATGCGGGCCGGTGTCGGCCTCCGGCGCCTCATCGGAGTCGGGGGCCTCCTCCAGGTCGGGGTCGAGCGCTGCGAGGCGGTGGTGCACGTAGGCGTCCAGCCAGTCGTGGGGCCGCGGATGCGGGGCACCGCGGTTCTGCGGGTCGGTGTGGTCGTCTGCGGGACTCATGCGCGGGCGGCTCCGTCCTGATCACTTGAGCGCGTTGTGCCGTGGCCGGGCGGTGACGGTGTGCCGACACCTCTCGGACGGCCGAGCCGCCCCGTCGCACCGGCGAGGACGGCCTCCGGGCGCCACCGGGGCTGTCCGAGAGCTATGGGTGCTCGGGCCTGATGAGAAAGGCGCCACCACGGCCGAGGCAGCTCGGCGAACCAAGGGGGAGTGACGATGCCGCGACGCTGGACGCTGGTGCTGCGCGACCACGCCGACGCCGCCCGGCCCGTGCGCGCCGTCGACTGCCATGGGCTGCTGAACTCCTGGTGGCCCCAGTCCGACGCCGAGCACGGCTGCGCCAAGAAGTGGGCCATGAACGGCTGGCCCCAGCCCTTGGCCGACCGGCTCTGGGTGTGGTCGCTGACCTGGCTGGACGACCACCTGCCCGAGACCGGCCCCGCCGACCTGGTCGGCAGCGTGCACCGGGTGGGCGACCACCTGCTGGAACCGCTGTCGGTCACCGAGGTGCACGCCCGCGACTACACCGCGGTCCTCACCGAGCCGCGCCGGCTCTCCCACACGGCCTCGCTGCACACGCTCAGCCCTGTCGTGTCCCTGGCCCGCAACTACGACGGCGAGGACAGCTTCCAGGCGTGGCCGGGTCCGCGGCTGCTGTTCGGCGTCGTCCACCGCACGGCCGACGGCCGGGTCAGCGGCAGCGGAGCGATCGGCGCCGTCGCGCGCTTCGCGCCCCGCGAGCTCGCCGAGCCGTGGTTGCGGCGCATTGACGAGGTCACCGCGCGCCTGCGCCGCACACCCGACGACTCCGCGCCCATCCGGGCCACCGAGCACCCCGGTCCGGCCGGGCGCACGGTGCTCGGCTGGGAAGGCGGTCTGCGCCTGGCACTGCCCCGCGGGAGCGACGGCCTGCAGCTGGCCGACTTCGGTGCGCTGCTGGAACTGATCGAGCTGACCGGAGTGGGCAAGTACACGGCACAGGGCTTCGGCTCTCTGCGCGTGGACACGCTGACGACCGGCGACGACGTGGCAGCCGGCCGGCGGCGGCCCTCCGCCCGGGACCGCCGGCGCCCCCGGTCTCCGCGTCCGGTGCACGCGGACTATCAGGAACAGGGATTTGACGGGTTGCTGTTCGACTGACCCGGCGCCGCCTGCGGCGATCGCGCAGCATGCTGGGTCTGCTCGGTTCGCTCGGCCGGCTCGGGGCGTGAGAGGGAAGAATGCGTGTTCCGCTGGTCAACCTGACACCGCATGAGGTGACGATCTTCGACTCCGATGACCGCGTCGTCGTCCGGTGCCCGGCTGCGTCCAAGCCGGTTCGCGTGGCCGTCGACCGCTGCGAGATCGGCCGCATCGGCGGAATACCGGTGTTCTCCGAGGACTACGGGCGCGCCCGGCTCCCAGCACCGGCGCTGGGCGTCTGGTACATCGTCTCCTCCACCGTCGCACTGGCCCATCCCGAGCGCACCGACCTGCTCGTGCCCACGGACCTGGTGCGCTCCTCCGACGGCACCATCGTCGGCTGCAAGGCGCTGGGGCGCCGCAACGGGTGACGCGGCGGAGTCCGGGGGAGGGCAGGACGGCATAGGCGGTTCCGGTCCCGAGGGCACGCGCCCTCGGGACCGGAACCGCCCGTGCCCGTGCGGCGCCCGGGAGCGGGCCGGCGCCCGGGCCAGCCATTCCGTCTGCCGGGATGGGGCTGGCGGGGATCTACGCAGGCGAGCCAGGTGTTGGTGGTCAGGGCCGGGGTCAGGGGCCTGGCCCGGGGGTACCCGGACCGGGGCCGATGCCGGTCCCATTCCGTCTGCCGGGGAGGAGGCGGCCCTGGGGAGCGTCCGTCAACAACTGGCGTTGTTATCCCGTCAACCGGGGGGCGGACGACGAAGAAGCAGTCAGGGCCGTGCTCTGCGCGGTCGCTGTCCCGTCTGCCGGGAGGCAGGGGGCTTCCCTGATCGACGCGAGAGGCGTGCGGCGGTCGGTGCTATCCCGTCTGCCGGGTGGTGCACAGCCGGATCCCTGCGCCGCCGGTCCGCCGACCCGGACGCACCGGGGCAGGACGGGAAAAACCGGGTGCGGTAGGCGCGGGGTTTCCCGCCGATCGTCGTTCTCTCACCGCTCCTCCTTCCGGCCGTCGCGGCGCAGAGGCGCCTGCGGGGCCGTTCGCCCGCACCGGGGGGCCGATGCGGGCCTGGCGTTGGGGTTGCGAGGGTTCGGGGCTGCCGTGCTTCGAGGGTTCGAGGGGCTGGGTCATGGTCCGTATGGGCGATCACCTCCGACACAGCACCTCTCTCGGACACTGGGGTGAAACGTGTGGCGCCTGGGCGCCCGCGAAGGCCGGTATCCGGCCGGAGGCCCCCCCGCGCAAGAGCGCGCGACGGTGTGAAATGGAGCCATGGCACGGAGAGCGGATCTTCCCGGCGGTTCCGACGGCGCCGGCGTCGGCGGGGCGCCCGCGACGCTCGTCGTGCTGGCCGGCACCAGCCCGACACCGGCCCTGCTGGCCGCGCTGACGTTCGCTCCGCGTCGGCTGGTACTGGTGCACAGCAGCGACACCGCGCGGCGCGCAGCCCGGATCGCGGCCGCCGCCCGACGGCTGTGCCCGGCCGTCGAGGCGGCCCGGCTCTTCGACGCGGGCGGTGACGTCTTCGACTTCCGCGCCGTGGCGGAGCGCTTCGCCGCCCTCTCAGCCGACCTGCGCGGCGATTGGCGGCTGTGCTACACCGGCGGCAGCAAGGTGATGAGCGCCCATGCGGTGCTGCTGCACGCCGAGCGCTTCCCCGACCGCCACCGGTGGCGCAGCTATCTCGACGCCACATCCGAGACCCTGAGGTTCACCGACGGCTCGCGCCACGACACCGGCATCGCCAGCAGCGCCCTCACCGTCGAGGAACTGGCCCGGCTGCACGGTGTCGAACTGCGCCCGAGCGACCGGGCCCCCGCCCAGGAGGCCTGGCTGCGCAGCCGGTCCGGCGACGCGCGGCCCGGCGGAGACAAGCACTCGGGCAGCGTCGAGGCGCCACGCGTGCGCGGGACGGCGGAGGGCACCCGCCTCGGCAGCGGGGAAATGGCCGAGGCGAAGCTGCTCGCGCTGTTCCGACGGCGGCTGGCCCGGGTGCCCGGCGCCGAGGTGCTGGGCAGCCGCGTTATGCCCGACCCGCGCAGCGAGCGCGACGCCATCGGCGACTTCGACCTGATCGTGCGCTACCGCCACCGCGTGCTCTGCGTCGAGGTCAAACGCGACCCCTCGCACATCCCCGACGCGGCCGGGTGGACCCTGACCAAGGCCCAGCGCGCCTTCGGCGGCGCCGCCCGGGTGCTGTTCGTGCACGACGGGACCAAAGGCGACTGCTCCACCGAGCAGATCGCGGCCTACGACCCCGAACTCAGCGGTGCGCCGCTGCACGTGCGCAGCCTCGGCGAGCTCGCCTCCCGGGACTTCGGCACCGCCCGGCGGCTGATCGAGGCCTTCTTCCCGGCGGCGCCTCCGCCCCCGCGATCGTCGGCCGCCGATCGCGGGGCCCCCGCAGGGCGGAGCGCTCCCGCAACCGCGGGAGCACCCGACCCCTGTCCGGCGGACCAGGACGCCGAGGCGGCGGCCGCCCCGCTGCTGCTGGCGGGACTGGGCGGCAACCGGCTGCCGGTCCTGGGCACCGCACGCGCGTGCCTGCCCCGACGCGCGGTCATGCTGTTCACCCGGCAGAGCGAGAAGGAACTGCCCGCTCTGGACGCGAGCGTGCGCCGCACCCTGCTGGCCGCCGAGGAACCCGAAGAGTTCCGGAACCTCAACCGGCGCCGCCTCGCCCAGCGGCTGCGGCGCGGCGGCTACCCCGACCGGGTCAAGTTCGCCGAGGCCGCGGTCGACGGCGCCGACGTCGCCGACACCGCCGCGCGCGCCCGCGCCAAGATCGACCTGTACGGCGCGCCGGACGCACCCGTGGTCGCCGACATCACCACCGGCACCAAGGCGATGAGCACCGGCCTGGCGCTGGCGGCGCACGAAAGCGGCGGCTGCCTGGTCTACGTGTCACCGCTGACGCGGCGCGTCTCCTGCCGCACGCACGGGCCGGTCGGCCACCATCCCCCGGCCGCCGTCGAATGGCGCCACCTGCTGCGCGGCTACCGGTTCCTCCACGGCGCACTCACCGAGACCGTCGCCCCGGAGATCGCCGCCCGCCAGATCGACGCGCCCCTGATCGACGCCGCCGCCGAGCAGGTGCGCGAACTGGCCGCCCCGGCCGAGGTCGCGGCCTGGGTCGACGCGACCGCGGTCGCCGGCGCTCCGGCGCTGCCCCAGTACTCCGCGCCGCAGCGGCCCACCCTCATCCTCACCGCCGCCGACCGCGCCCTGGGACTGAGCGCGCCGCGCCGCACCCGGCTGCGCTACTTCACCTCCAAAGACCTGCACGTCGAGCAGGAGACCGGCGGAGGAGGCTGGGCGCACGACGTCTTCGCCGCCGCGGCGCTGCTCAATGTGCGCTGCGGCACAGCCGGACTGACCGCCGCCCTGCACCGTCCCGGGGACGGCGATCCCGGGCGGGCGCTGGAGCTCATCGACTGGTTCGCCTGGTGGCGTGCCGACGGGGGCGCGCCGGTCGCCGACGACTCCGCCCCGCCCGCCGAGATGATCACCGGCCACGAGGACACCCGGCGTCCGAGAGTGGTATCAGCCGAGCCGGGAACCCCCGGATTCCGCGCCGCGCTGCAGGCCCAGCTGACCGCACTCAGGCTCTGACACCCAGGAGGCGAACCCATGAGCGCCGCCGAACCCGCCGCCGCGCCGGGGGACGCGCAGGCACCGCCCGCCGCAGCGGCCGGGCCGCCGCACGGGGTGCTCGTCGGCGTCGACCTCGCCGGCATCCAGCGGTTCATCTACGAGGGACGGCGCCTGCTCGACGCGATCGGCCGCGCCACGCTCGTCGCCGACCTCACCGACACCGCCGGCCGGCACGTCGCCCCGCTGCTGGCCGAGGTGCCTCGGGAGCACCGCGCGGTGCTGCGCGACGCCGGCGGAGCGCTCTACGTCGACTTCACCCACCCCGACCGGGCGGCCGAACACGCCCGCGCCTTCACCGGGCGCTACACCCGGCGGCTGCGCGACATCTCCGACCGCCTCACCCCCGTCACCGCGCACGTGCCCTACGGCGGACCCGGCGCGCCCGCCGACCGGGCGGAGGCGCTGCGGCTCCTTCCTCCGGCGCTGCAGAGCGCCCGCGCACTCCCGGCGCCCGGCCACCTGCCCGCCCAAGGGCTCGGCGTCACCGCCTCCTGCGACATCACCGGCCGCCCCGCCGAGCTGCTCGACCACACCCGCGATCGCGGCCCCGTGCGTGAACGCACCGCGCGCGACATCGTCACCGCCCGCATGCGCGCACGCCAGTGGCACGAAGCCAACAGCCGCGACTGGCTGCGCGGCATCGCACCGCCCGTCGGCGCGCAGCGGCTGGAGCTGCCCACCGACGTCGACCATCTCGGCCGCGAGATCGGCGACGTCAGCCGCCTGGCCGTGGTGCACCTGGACTTCAACGGCCTCGGCGACCTGCTGAAGGGCCACCACGCCCGCCTCCAGCAGTCCGGCGCCGACGTCACGGCCGGGATGCGGTCGGTCTCCGCCGACATCGCGCGCCTGACCGAAGGGCTGGCCCGCGCCCTCATCCGCTCGGTCGCCGGCGCGATCGGCGCCGACGACCGTTCCGGTGAACCCGCCATCCACGGGCACGGCGCCGGCGGGCGGCTGCGCCCGCGCACCGTTCGCGGCACCGCCTACGTCCCGGTGCGCCCGGTCGTGGTCGCCGGCGACGACCTCACCGTCATCTGCGACGCCCGGCTGGCCTGGAGCGCCACCCGCTTCGCGCTGGAGTGGCTCGACGCCGATCCCGCCGCCCTCGACCCGCGCGACCCGCGCGCGGCCATGGCCCGACGTGCCGCCACTCCGCCTTGGACCCGCCGGCTGGGGGCCTCCGGACGCACCACCGGGGTGCCCTCGGCGGGCGTCGGCATCGCCGTGCAGCCCGTCGGGGCCCCGCTGTCAGTGGGCTACGACATCTGCGCCGCGCTGTGCGAGGAGGCCAAGGCCTACCGCAAGGGCGCCGCGCACCGGCTCGACGACCACGTCGTGGCCTGGTCGCACGACTTCGACGACCCCGCCCGCGTGGTCGCGCGGATGCGCGAGGACGGCGGCGCGCCCGCTCCCGGCGAGCCCGGCCGGACCGCCCTGCCCATGACGGGAACGGCCTTCCACGCCTTCCTGCGCGACTACCTCGACCCCCGCGCCCCGCGCAGCCTCCGCGGCGACGAGCTGAGCGAGCAGCGGTCGTGGCTGCTGTCGCGCCTGGCGCCGCTGCTGCAGGACGGCCGCGACGCCGCCCCCGAACTGGAGCGCCGCAGCGACCTCGGCATGCCGGTGGAGCTGCCCGAGCCCTTCGCCCGCGACCTGCTCCTCGACGCGCTCGCCCTGCTCGACCTGCACCTGGACGTCCCGTTGACCGACCGCCCGGCACCGGAGGAGGGGGCGGTGCGAACGTGATCCCGAACCGCAGCGGCGCAGCTTCGGCCGGCCGGCGCCCGTGCACGATCGCCGGAGGAGCGCGCCGATGACCGACCCCGCACCGCACCCGGTCGCCGCCGACCGCTCCGAGGCCGCCGCCGCGCCCGCGTTCCTGCTCGTCGACCTGGTGGCGCCCGCCATCTTCGCCGGGGCCAGCGCCGCGGGGACCGCCGCGGACTCCGACGTGGTCACCGACGGGCACGGACTGCCCTACCTGCCCCGCCAGCGCATCGCCGCCCGGCTGCGCGACGCCGCGGTCACCGCCGTCCGCGCCGAGCCCGCGCTGCTGCCCGCCGCCCACGCGCTCTTCGGCGCGTCCCGCAAGCACGGGCCCGGCCGCATCCTGCGCATCTCCCACGCCACCCCTTCCGAGCCGGTGCGCGCCGCGGTGGCATGGGCGCTGGAGCAGCGCGCGGCGGGCGCCGCCAACACGCTCGTGCGCGCGGTCACCGACGCGTTCACCTCGGTGGAGAGCGGTGTGGCCATCGACGGCTCCGGCGCGCCCGCCGACGCGCGGCTGCGAACCGCCCGCGTGGTCGACCCCGGTCTGCGGCTCACCGCTCCGCTGCGCTGGACCCGCACGCCCGCGCCCGCGGAGGTGCGCTGCCTGGCCCGGGCCGCCCTCGCCTTCACCCGGGCCGGGCTCAAGGCCGGGCGCGGCCGCGGCCGGCTCGACGCCCGCCTCGCCCAGGCGCCCGACACCGACCCCGACGCCGCGCACGCCTGCACCCTGGCCTGGGCCGACATACACGTGCGGACCGAAACCGAGGGGACTGTCCGAGAAAGACGAGTGTGACGATCGCCGAGCCACACCCCGACGGCCGCACCGGTGGCGCGGGCGAGTTCGCGCATGTCTACCTCGGGTTGCGCTACGTGCTCACCGAATCGCTCGTCGTGCGCTCCGACTACGACCCGCTGCGCATCACCACCGCCCACGCCGTCACGGGCCGCGCCCAGCGGGGCATGCTCGCCGCCGCCCTGCACCACGCCGACCGCGAGGACCTCGTCGAGCCGTGGATCGCACGCGGCCGCGCCATCCGCTTCGCGCCGGCCTTCCCGTTGCTGGAGGACGACACCGGCAGCGCGCAGACCGTGCCGGCGCCGCGCTGCTGGCACGTGCGCAACCCCGGCGGGACCCTCGCCGACCTGTTGGCCGCACCCGCCTCGGCCGCGGGCGCCTACCGCACCCTCACCGGCCACGTCACGCCCGACCTCACCCGGCGCGCCGCCCCGCTGACCCGCACCGAGCAGTACCTGGGGGTGGCGCGCCGCGACGCCGGCCGGCACGGCGCCCCCTACTTCACGACCAGCCTCGAACCCGGCCAGGTGTTCGAGACCCGGTGGCGGCTCAGCGCCGCCACCCGCGCGCAGGCCGAGTCCCTCGCCGAAGCGGTCTGGGAGGTCCTGGAAGCCGCCGGCGGGCTGCTGTCCCTGGGCTCGGGCGGGAGCCGGGCCCACGGCGGCGGCATCCGCGTCACCCCCACGGCAGCGGGCTCCGCCCTGCTCGACGACCGCGTCGACGCCGGGCGCCGCGCCTGGGACCGCGGCGAGCACCGTGACCTGCTGCTGCTCGCCCCCGCCTACATCGACGACGACCTGGGTCGGCCCAGCCCCGCCGCGCTGCCCCGCGCGGTGGAACGGGCGGCCGCCGAGGTCCTCGGCCGTGGGGCCGTCGAGGTCGCAGGCGCCCACGTGCACCAGGAGACCTCCGGCGCCTACCACCGCATGTACCGCGGGCCCATGGCCGAGCAGTGGGCCGCCGCCGCCGGATCGGTGGTGCGCCTGCGCGCGCTGCGCCCCGTCGGCCTGGAGGAGGTGCGCGCGCTGGAGGCCCGCTCACTGGGCCGCCGCGCGGCCGACGGCCACGGCGCACACGCGCTGCTCCCGGTCCCCGCACCCCGGTGCGCGCCGGACGACCGGCCGCCGCTGGCGCACACGCTCGCCGCGCGGCCCGATCCCGGCCGGCGCTTCACGCTGGCGCGCCCGGAACCCGGCACCGAGCGCGCGGGCGGCGGAATCCGGCCCGTCACTCTCGCCGACGGCACACCCGCCTGGGTCGAGCCCGAGTGGGTGAGCAGCGAGGCGGCCGCCGACCCCGATCGCTCTCCGGTGGCCCGCCTGCAGGACGTGCTGCTCAGCCGGGCCGCCACCGAACCCGTCCGCGCCCGCGGCCGCGCCCTCGCCCGCCGTTCGGCCCGGCTGCCCTCTGCGCCTCTGCTCGGACGGCTGCGCGAGGTCGCCGCGGCCCCCGCACCCGGTGCCGCGGCCGCCCTGGAGCGGCTGGCCGGAGTGGTCGCGGGTGACGCCCGTGCCGCCGCGCCGCATTCGCCCCTGCAGGAGACCGCCCGCGCCGAGTTGGCGGCCACCGCGGTGCCGCACGGCCCCGGCGACCTCTCTCTGCCCGAGTGGCTCGAAGGCGCGGCGCGCACGCCGCGCGCCTGGTGGGAGCACGCGTCCCCGGACCCGGACGAGCTCGCCCGGGTGCTGACGCCCGTCGACCTCGCCTGGCGGCGCGGCGAGTCGGCCACCGCAGCGGCCGCGTCCTGGGCCGAGCGCCCCGAGGTCGTCGCGCGCCTGTCGCTGCAGCTGATCGGCACCTGGCTCGCGGCGGCCGCGTGGACGTGCCGCGACACCGCGCAGAGAGAGGAGGCCCGATGACACCCCCACCGCTCCGGAACACGCGTGTGCGGCCGCGCCAGGCCCTCTCCCACGGTCGGCGACCGGGGTCGCGCGCGGACTCCCTGCGCCTGCGGGGCAGCGCCGCGCTCGTGCCCGGCGCCCGGTCCGCCGGGGGGATGCGGGCGGCGCGCCCCGCCGACTCGCTCACGCACGGCGGCGCGTCGCGCGCGGGCGGCGCCGGCGGGTCCCGGTGAACGCCTCCCACGACGACCGGGCCGCGGCCGCGCCGCACGCCCCCGGTGCGGACGCCGGATGGGAGGCGCTCCTCGACTTCGCCGCGGGAGGCGCGGGCGGGCCCGTGGCACTGTGGGAGCTGACCGGCCGGATCCGCCTGCACAGCGACACCCACATCGGATCGGCCGACGACGCGGCCCGCAGCGCCTCCGACATCGCGCCCCTCGACCGCGACCCGGCCACCGGCCGCCCGCGCCTGCGCGCCACCACGGCGGCCGGCCTGCTCCGCCACCACCTGGCCGAGCGCCTCGGCGACGACCGCGCCGCTCCGGTGGCCGAGCTCTTCGGCGAGGCCGCGCCGCGCAGCGCCGAGACCGGCACGGGCGCCTCCCTGCCCAGCGCACTGGACATCGACGACGCCTTCGCCGAGCTTCCGGCCGAGGCGGGTGTCGCCGTCCGCGCCGGCAACCGCGTCGACCCCGGCAGCGGGGCGGCCACCCCCGGAGCCACGTGGCGGATGGAGACCCTGCCCGCCGGTACCGCCTTCACGCTCACCATGCGGCTTCAGGTGGCCGAGGACGACTGCGAGGGCCGGCTGCTCGCGCTCGCCGCCCTGGCGGCCGACGGGCTCGCCGGCGCCGGGGCCGGCCCCGGCGTCTCCATCGGCGCGCGCACGGCTCGCGGCTACGGTGCCGCCGCCTGCGAGGGCTGGCACATCCGCCGGCACGACCTGGCCACGCCGCAGGGATGGGCCGACTGGTACGCCCTGACCTGGCGCCAGCGCCGCGACCGCGCCCACAGGGCCGTCGCCGAGCGCTGCTCCGCGCACTCCGGTGAGGGCGCGACCGCGCTGTCGGCCCTGGTCTCCGCGCATCTGGAGGACGCACCGCCCCTGGCGGCAGCTGTCGGCGAGGACTACGCCCGCACGCTGGACGAGCACGGCACGGACCATCGCCGCCGCGACGAGCTGGCCTTGACCCTGTGCCTGGCCGAACGCCCCACCGAGGCGGTCCTGGCTCCCGCCGCCTACGACGCCGGCCCGACCAGGCCCGGGCTGCTCCTCGTCGGCGAGGCGCCCGGACTGGACTCGCTGGGCGAGGTCGACCGCGCCCACCTGCGCCGCCCCGCCGTCGGCGGCGACGGCGCCGTGCAGTGGCGGCCGACCCTCGGCGACACCGCGCTGTTCGCCCTGTTCAAGCGGATGAGTCGGCGCCTAGTCCGCGACGTCGCCGGCGAGTCCGGCGCCGCGGTCGAGGAGTGGCCCCGCGACAGCGCCGCGCGCCGGATGCACGCGCGCTGGTGGGGCGGTGACGCCGACGCGCAGGGCACGCCGCAGGCCTCCGCCATCAGGTTGCGGCGCGCCGCCGAGCTGACCGGCGGCACGCCGCAGCGCACCACCCGCGTCACCATCGACGCACTCTTCGGCGACAGCGTGGACGCCAGCCTGCTCACCGACGACGTGCACGCGGGCGGCCGGGCCGAGGTCGTCCTCGATGTCCCCGAGCCCGACGACGCCGTTCGAGGCCTGCTCGCCCTGATCGTCCGGGAGTTGCACACCGTGCCGATGGACGCCGTCGGCGGCGGCACCGGCGCCGGCCACGGCCGCGTCACCGTCACGGGCGCCCGGCTGACCCGCCGCGGCCCCTGCGGCGCCGCCCGCACCGTGGACCTGCTCGCCGCCGTCGACGACCCCTGCGGCGCCGACCGCGCCGCCGCCGAGCCCTGGCTCGCGGCCCTGCACGAGCGGCTGGCCCCGGGCCCGGAGGGGCCCCGAACGGGAGCACCACCGTGACCGGCGCCGCCCTCCCGCCCGCCCGCGGGCCCGCGCGGCGGTGCACGATCGGCGTTGCTCGCGTGCAGGTCCGCGCGAAAGCACGGACGTCGGGGGAAGCGCCCGCCGCGGCCGTCCGGCGAGCGCCCCTGCGCGGCGCCGCAGGGTGGCGGCCGGCGCTGTCCCGCGTCGCGGGAGCCCTCCGTCGAACGCGCCCCGCTCCGCGCGTGCGGCGCGCGCCGCCCCCGCCTCCGCGAACGCCCGACCCGCTGCGACCCACGGGCGGCGCCGGGCTTCCGCACACGTCCGCGATGATGGTGAACCGGGTGCGACCGGCCGTCCCCGCGGCCCGGCACGCTCCGCCGCGACATCCGTTGAGGAAGGGCCGCCCATGACCACGCCGCCCGCCGCACCCCGCACCGCGGCCTGGGGCCCTCCCGAGCCGTGCGGGGTCGCCACCGCGCCCCTCGGCCCGCAGGCGGTGGCCGCCGTCCTCGACGACCTGTTCCGGCACGGTCGGCGAAGCGCGGTGCTGGAGGAGCACGCCCCCGGCGAACCGCAGTGGCTGCTGGCCGAACTCGGCGACGGCCGCATCACCGGCGCCTGTCCTCGCGGTGTCTGGCGGCTCTCCTGCGCCGGTCCGCAGACGCTGCGCCTTTCCGCGCCGCCCCTCGACCCCGACGGCTCCGACGCCTGGCGGCTGCTCGGCGCCGACCTGTTCTCCCCCTCCGCCCAGCTCCGCATCGGCGAGGGGGCCGAGGGGGCCTGGGTCTCCCGCGACGCCCACGACGCCGACCGGCTGCCGCCGTGGCTGCGCCCGCGCGACCGCTCGTTCCTGCTCACGGGCTGGCGCGCCGGCCCGCGCTCCAGCCGGGACCTGGACGGTGAGATCCCCTTCAGCATCGGCCGGGAGCTGTCGGGCACCACCGCCTGCCATCCGGTGCGCTGGCAGGACTTCGACGTCGCCGAGCCGGCGCCCGATGCCGGGGCGCCCGGTTCCGCCGCAGGCGGGGTGCCCGACGCGGTCGGCACATGGCTGAGTGTCCGAGAGTACTGGGCGGAGGATTCCGGAACAGGGGCCGTCGGGGTGGCCTTCCACCGGTTGACCGGATACCACGCGGGGCCCAAACCGACACCCCCGGTGGGACTCGACGCCGCCGATGCGCAGAGCTAGGAGGGCACCGTGAGCGACCAGCCCCACTCCGGCTTCCCGCGTCGGCCCACCCCGGCCGCCATGCCGCGCCGCCGCGCCTCCGTCGCCGTGCGCCGGCCCGCACCGCTGCCCCCCGGCGGTCGCGCCAGGCGCCGCGACGAGCGCGGCGGCGCTTCCCTCGCCGCGGCGCCGCCCGACCCGCTGCGCGACCACCAGGCCGTCGCGCCCTACGGGCTCGTGCCGCTGCCCGAACGCCCCATGCCCGCCGAGCGCCTCCAGGAGCCGGTGCTGCGCGAAGGCACGCCCCAGCACCGCCTGCTTGCGGCGCACGACCAGCGCATCCCCGGAACCCACACCGGCTGGATCGACGTCACCGTGCGCACTCTCACTCCCGCGTTCGTCGGGGCCACCCGCGACGGCGCCGCCGAGCGCTCGCTGACCATCGACGGCCGCCCGGCCCTGCCCGGCGCATCCCTGCGCGGCCTGATCAGGAACACGGTGCGGGTGCTCACCGGCGGCGAAACCGGGCCGGTCAACACCCCCCAGCTCTTCTTCCGCGCCCCCGCCGCCTCCCACAGCGACCGGCGCGCCCGCCACGTCATGCGCCGCCTGCACAGCCAGTACCGCGACCGCGGCGGCGCCCCCTCCAACCCGCCGGGCACCCCGGTGCAGGCGGGCTTTCTGTGCCGCGAACCCGCGCAGGGTACCTGGGAGATCCGCCCGCTGCCGGTCGAGCGCCCCCTGCAGGTCCGCCTGATGGACCTGCGCGAGGATCTGCGGAGCTTCGCCGGACTGCCCGAGTTCGAGCTGCCGCCGCACGAGTCCGGCGACATCCGGGGCGGCTACGTCCCCGCCGAGTTCCATCGCGACTTCCAGTACCTGCCCGTGCTGGCACTGTGCCCCCAGGTGAACGGGCGCACGGTAGGGGAGTCCCGGTTCTGGGCGACGGCGGTGCTGCCGCCCGGCGAGGAACCGGGCCCGGGCCACCGCGAGGCCGCCCGTGACCGGCTGCGCGAGCGCTGGAGCCGCAAGCGCGACGGGGCCGAGCAGTCCATGCGGCGCGCGTCGGGCGAGCGCTCCCGCTCCGCGGCGCGGGGCCGGCGCAGCGACTACGACCGCGCGCTGCAGCGCATCGACGACGTCTCGTTCCGCGCACACGAGTGCGTCCTGGTGCTGACCGGGGTCGCCGGCGAACGCAAGAACGCCTACCTCTTTCCCACGGCCACCGACCCCCGGCGGCGGCTGCCGGTGCCGGCCCACCTTGTCCACCTCGTGGAATCGGCCGACCAGATCACCCGGTTCCAGGCCCGCAACTTCCCCGGCGACCTCCCGGGCGCCGTACACAGAGGCACGACCGGCACCGCGCACCGGTACCGCGAGGGCGGCCTGGCCCGATCCGGCGGCGAACCGGTCTGGTACCAAGAGTCCGAGGGCCGCGTCGTCTCGTTCGGACGCTCCGGCGGCTACCGGGTGGCCGTGGGCGAGTTCGACCCCGTCAGCCGCGCCGTTCCCGAGGAGGTGAACACCCGCGCCCGCGTCCGGTCACAGGGAACCGGGCGGCCGCCGGACGTCCCGCGGGCCCTGTTCGGCGACGTCGACCTGCTTCCGGCCGGCGAGAGCGCCGGCTCGGCCGCCCGCGGCCGGGTGTCGGTCGGCTCGGCCTCGTGCAGCACGGACGAGGACCCCTGGCTCGAGCATCCGCTGCGCGTGGAGCTCCTCTCGCCCCAGCGCAGCTGCTTCGCCAACTACCTGCTCCAGCCGGTCTCGGAGGCCGCCTGGGGTCAGGCGCCCGACCTGGTGACCTGGTCGCACGAGGGCGATGTCCGGCTGGGCGGCTACAAGGTCTACCTGCACCGGCACGACCCTCTGCCCGCCTCGGCCCAGCGCTACGCCCACCTGCACCCCGACCGCGTCGCCGCGGGCCCCACGACCCGCGACGTCGTGCCCATGCGCCCCGGGCTGGCCTTCCACGGGCGCATCACCTTCGCCAACCTCACCGACGCCGAGGTCGGTGTGCTGCTGCGGGCGCTGCACCTGGGCAACCCCGCGGGCGGCGGCGACCCCGGAGACCCCCTCTACGCCCACAAGATCGGTCTGGGCAAGGCCCTGGGCTTCGGCAGCGTGCACATCGCGCCCGACCTCTACCTGGTCGACCCCGTCGAGCGGGCGGCCTCGCTCGACCCCGGTGCGGGCGTCTCCTGCGTCGGCGACGAAGGCATGCAGAAGCTGCTCGACGCGTTCGGCGAGGCGCTGCTGACCTGGGAGCGCGAGCAGAGCATGCAGGCCGGCGAGCCGGTGCCCGACGACTGGAGCGACGTCGGCCGGGTCGAGGCCCTGCTGCTGGCCGCCCAGTGGCGCCACCGCCTGCCCGAGAGCTGGACCCGCGTCATGGACCTCGACGAGTTCGCCGTCTACCCCGTACTGCCCGACCTGCAGACCCGCTTCGCCGCACACGCCCGCACCGCCGAGTCCGGTGCCGGGTAACCCGTTCCGGCGGGCGGCGCCCTGACCCGCGCCGCCGCGCCTTGGTGGTCGCCGCGGTGACCGCCCGCCGAGGGCATAGCACCGCGACCATCCGGCAGCGCCTGTGATCAGCAGAGCGGCGCCGGCGGCGACACCGCCCGTCGAGGGCATGGAGGTCGGACGGAGCCCCCATCCGCGTGCGGTCCGGCACCCGGCCCCCTGAGAGGGGGGCCGCCCAGGGTGCCGGATCCGCCCGCGGTCATTTGCCGGCGAGCAGCGCCGCGACGTCGACGGGCCGCCCGGTGCGGATCGACTCGTTCGCGGCCAGGCCGGTCATCAGCGCGTTGGTGCCGTCGGTGTGCGTGGGCCGCGGCTGCACGCCCGACGTGCCGAAGAGCGTGTCGAGCATCCGCACGTCGCCGCCGCCGTGGGAGCCCTCGCCCACCGCGACGTCGATCTCCTCGGGCGCCTGCCAGTGCCGCCGCAGGACCAGCCGCGAGACGGTGCTCTCTTTGGGCGCGGGCATACCGCGCACAGGGGCGTCGCCGGTGCTTCCCGGCTCGGTGTACGGGCTCTCGGTGACGTCGAGTTCCAGCCGCCCACCGCTGCCGGTGATCGCGACACGGTAGCCCTCCCAAGGGGAGTAGGCCGCGAGGTGGTAGCTGAGCTTGGCGCCCGAGGCGTAGCGGACCAGCACCGACATGTCGTCCTCGATGGTGATCCCGGAGCCGAAGACGTTGCGGTCGCGACGGTAGCCGTCCTCGTGCTCGGCGTCCAGGTACAGCCGGCGCATCGCCTCGCTGTCGGCCATGTGCAGGGCGAAGGGGTCGCCGGCGGCCCCGGCCGACCCGTGCGCGCGCTCGTAGTCGGCGCCCAGGCCGCGCCTGCGCGCGTTCTCGTCGCCGTAGAAGAACAGGTCTCCCCAGGCGAACACCTCGCTCGGCGCACTGTCGATCCACCAGTCGACCAGGTCGAAGTGGTGGCTGGCCTTGTGCACCAGCAGGCCGCCGGAGTTGTGCTTATCGCGGTGCCACCGGCGGAAGTAGTCGGCGCCGTGGCGCAGGTCCAGCAGCCACTCGAAGTGCACCGACCCGATCTCGCCGACGGCTCCCTCGGCCAGAAGCCCGCGAAGCTGAGCGTGCACGGGGTTGAACCGGTAGTTGAACGCGACGTTGACGCGCCCTCCGGTGCGGCGCTGGGTCTCGGCGATGCGCCGGCAGCCCTCGATGTCGGCGGTCATCGGCTTCTCGGTGACGACGTCGCAGCCGGCTTCCAGCGCCGCGCAGATGTAGTCGGCGTGGGTGCGGTCCACCGTGCAGACGACGACCTCCTGCACGCGCTCCTTGCCGAGCATGGCGTCGAACGCGACGGCGGGGTAGGCGGGCACCGGCTCGTGGCCGTGCTCCTCGACGAGGGCGTTGTGCGCGGCCATGCGGGTGTGGTTGGTGTCGCACAGCGCAACCAGCCGGGCGACGTCGGTGTGGGTGGAGACGAGGGCCGTGGTGTACATCCGCGCGCGCGATCCGGTGCCGACGACGGCGAACCGGCGCCGCTCGGCGCTCGGGGCGGACGGGGCTGTGTTGGTCGTGGGGTCGCTCACGATCCTACGGTAAACGCTTTCCCAAATCCGGTCCAGGGTGGCGCCTCGAATGCGCGCCGACGGCGGCCGCTCGCCGAGAACCCGCCGGTCGCGACGGTGGCGGTCGTTCCACGTGCGTCGCGGGTCGGCTCGAAACCGCCGCGATTGGCCGCCGGTGCGATTGCGCAACGATCGGGAAACGGTGCGGTACCGGTCCGGTGGTCGCCGTGAAGCGGGCCACATCGTTGCACGGGTGCCGGATACCGTGTGTTTTTCCAGGTGAGGGCGGGTTTCGGTGTGAATCGAGGCGTTTGATGGCGCCTCCGCGGCAGCGGCGCATCATTGACGGCGTACTGCAGGGGTGTTAAAAACCGTTCATCCGCACTCTGGATAGCGCTTACCAACACACCGAAGCCGGAACGACCGGCTGGAGTGCCGCCCCGGCACCCCAGCCGCCGGTCCCGCACACCTGCTTCCCGGGCTGATTGAGGACGGTGGAGCCCATGCACACTCGACGACCTGCCGGAACGCATGCCCGCGGACGGTGCCGCGTCGGCGTCCGCGGGGATGAGGGCGAATGACGGAGGCGACCCGCGAGCGCGCCGAACCTCGGGAGGAAACGCTCGCGGACCCCCCTGAAACGGCCGACCGCCGGCTCGGGCGCGGCCGTAGGCGCAGCAACGACAACCTGGCCGCCTACCTCTTCCTGGCCCCGTGGTTCGTCGGGCTGGCATTCATCACCGTCGGCCCGATCCTGGCCTCGCTGTACTTCTCGTTCACCGACTACAGCCTCATCGGCGGCGCCGACTGGGTGGGCCTGGAGAACTACACCCGGATGCTCACCGACGAGCGCCTGCATACCTCGCTCGGAGTGACCTTCGCCTACGTGTTCGTCTCCGTGCCGCTCCAGCTGGCCATGGCGCTGGCGCTGGCGATGCTCCTGGACCGGGGCGTGCGCGGGCTGCCGATCTACCGTTCGGTCTACTACCTGCCCTCGCTGCTGGGCAGCAGCGTGGCCATCGCGATCCTGTGGCGCCGGGTCTTCGGCGCCGACGGCCTGGTCAATCAGCTGCTCGCCTTCTTCGGCATTGAGGGTGTCGGCTGGGTCTCCCACCCCGACTACGCGCTGAGCACCCTCATCGTGCTGAACGTGTGGACGTTCGGCGCGCCCATGGTGATCTTCCTGGCCGGGCTGCGCCAGATCCCGCGCATGTACTACGAGGCGGCCGCCGTGGACGGGGCCAGCCGGCTGCGCCGGTTCTTCTCGGTGACCGTGCCCCTGCTCACGCCGATCATCTTCTTCAACCTGGTGCTGCAGATGATCAGCGCGTTCCAGACCTTCACCCAGGCCTTCGTCGTCAGCGGCGGGACCGGCGGCCCTTCCGACTCGACGCTGTTCTACACGCTCTACCTGTACGACACCGGCTTCGGCTCCTTCGACATGGGCTACGCATCGGCCATGGCCTGGCTGCTGCTGGTGATCATCGCCGGGTTCACCGCCGTGAACTTCTTCGCCTCCAAGTACTGGGTCTTCTATGGTGACTAAGACGTCCGCCGCGCGCGCGGCCGACAGGCGCGGCGAGCAGCGTCGGCGCTTCTTCGTCCATCTCGGGCTGGTCGGTTTCGGGCTGATCATGCTCTACCCGCTGCTGTGGATGGTCTCCAGCTCGTTCAAGCCGACCGCCGACATCTTCAGCGACCCCGGCCTGATCCCCGACACCTTCGTTCCGGGGAACTACACCGAGGGCTGGACGGCGCTGCAGTTCCCCTTCCACCACTACATCTGGAACTCGCTGATCGTGGTGGCGGGCTCGATCGCCGGCAACCTGCTGGCCTGCTCGATGGCGGCCTACGCCTTCGCGCGGCTGGAGTTCAAGGGCAAGCGGCTGTTCTTCTCCATCATGCTGATGACGATCATGCTGCCCATCCACGTGGTGATCGTGCCGCAGTACATCCTGTTCGCCAACCTGGACTGGATCAACACGTTCTATCCGCTGATCGTGCCGAAGCTGCTGGCCACCGATGCGTTCTTCATCTTCCTGATGGTGCAGTTCATCCGCGGACTGCCGCGCGACCTTGACGAGGCCGCCCGCATCGACGGATGCGGGCACGTGCGCATCTTCCTGCGCATCGTGCTGCCCCTGTCCACGCCCGCGCTGGCGACAACTGCGATCTTCACCTTCATCTGGACCTGGAACGACTTCTTCAGCCAGCTGATCTTCCTGACCGATCCCGAGATGTACACCGTCCCCATCGCGTTGCGTACGTTCGTGGACTCCCAGAGCCAGACTTCCTGGGGCCCCCTCTTCGCGATGTCGGCGATCGCGCTCGGCCCGATCTTCGGATTCTTCCTCGCCGGGCAGCGCTACCTGGTGCGCGGTATCGCCACCACCGGAATCAAGTGATTCGAAAGGAACCCCGACTATGCGACTAGGGCTCAAACCGGCGGCCGCCGTCGCCGCTCTGGCGTTGGCCGCGACCGCCTGCGGGGGAGGCGGCTCCGGCGACGAGAAGGTCGAACTGCGCTTCTCCTGGTGGGGCGCCGACGATCGGCACGAGACCACCCAAGAGGTGATCAAGCGCTTCGAGAAGGCCCACCCCGACATCGAGGTCACCGGCGAGTACACCGACTGGGACAGCTACTGGGACCGGCTGGCCACCAACACCGCGGCCAACGACGCCCCCGACATCATCACGATGGAAGAGCGCTACCTGCGCGAGTACGGCGACCGCGGCGCGCTCCTGGACCTCAACGAGGTCGGCGACCAGCTCGACACCTCCAAGCTGGACAAGCTGGTCATGGGCGGCGGCGAGCTGGACGGCAGCCTCTACGGCGTGCCCACGGGCGTCAACGCCTTCACGATCATGGCGGATCCGCAGGCCTTCGAGGAGGCCGGGGTCGAGATGCCCGACGACGAGACCTGGACCTGGGAGGACTGGGTCGCCATCTCCGCCGAGATCAGCGAGAAGTCCGGGGGCGACGTCGTCGGAACCCAGGACATCGGCTTCAACGAGAACAGCTTCCAGATCTACGCCCGCCAGCGCGAGCAGTCGCTCTACGACAAGAGCGGCGCGCTCAACTTCGACCAGGGCACCATGACCGAGTACTGGGAGCACATGGTGCGCGTCCACGAGGAGAACGGCGCTCCAAGCGCCGCCAAGAGCGTCGAACTGGAGGCGGGCGGCCCCGACCAGTCGGTGCTGGCGACCAACTCCGGCGCCATGGCCGCCTTCTGGACCAACCAGCTCGGGACCATGGAGGAGACGTCCGGACGCGACCTGGAACTGCTGCGCTTCCCCGGTGAAAGCGCCAGCGCCCAGGCCGGCACCTTCTTCAAGCCCGCGATGCACTACTCGGTCTCCGCCGCGAGCGAGCACCCCGAGGAGGCCGCGATGTTCGTGGACTTCCTGCTGAACGACAAGAGGGCCGGCGAGCTGATCCTGGCCGACCGCGGCCTGCCCGCCAACACCGAGCTGCGCGAGCAGCTGACGAGCGAGCTGCCTGAGGCCGACCAGGAGAGCGCGGACTTTTTGACCGAGATCGAGGGCGACGTGGCGGGCGCCGTCCCGCCGCCGCCCATCGGCGCGGGCGACGTCGTCGACATCACCATGCGCGTCAACGAGGACCTGATGTTCGGCGACATCAGCACCGATCAGGCGTCGGAGCGCTGGATGTCGGAGGTGAAGGACGCCACCGGAGGCGAGTGACCTCCGGTCGCCGCGTCGGCGCCCGCGCCCCCGGAAGCGGTGGGCCGGGCGCCGAGCCGTGCCGCGGCCCGTCCGGCGGCTACATCCGGCCCGGAGCGGCGAACTCCTCGGGTAGACGGGCCGCCGCGT
The DNA here is from genome assembly GCF_031845375.1 of Streptomonospora wellingtoniae. Classification (NCBI taxonomy): domain Bacteria; kingdom Bacillati; phylum Actinomycetota; class Actinomycetes; order Streptosporangiales; family Nocardiopsidaceae; genus Streptomonospora; species Streptomonospora wellingtoniae. Next base: position 66,430 of record NZ_JAVREK010000012.1, on the reverse strand, counting down.
CGCGGTCGAGCAGGAACAGGGTGCGGGAACGCCCGCGTGCGCCCGCCGCCGGAACCTGGGTGGGTCCCGAGCCGCTGAGGGCGAGGCGCACGGCGTCGGCCTTGCTCTCGCCCGAGGCCAGGAGCCACACCTCGCGGGCTGCGCGAAGAGCGGGGAAGGTCAGCGAGATCCGCGTCGGCGGGGGCTTGGGCGCTCCCCGCACCGCCACCACCGAGCGCTCGTCCTCGTACAGCGCCGGCTGCTCGGGGAAGAGCGAGGCGACGTGGGCGTCCGGGCCGATGCCCAGCAGGCACACGTCGAAGGTCGGGACAGGGCCGTGGTCCTCCGGCCGGGAGGCGCGGGCCAGCGCCGCAGCGTAGCGCTCGGCCGCGTACTCGGGGTCGGGGCCGTCGGGCCCGTCGGAGGGCGGCATCGCGTGCACGCGCTCGGGGTCCGCCGCCACGTGGTCCAGCAGGGCCGAGCGCGCCTGGGTCTCGTTGCGCTCGGAGTCGCCGTCGGGAAGGAACCGCTCGTCGCCCCACCACACGTCCAGGTGGCGCCAGTCCACGGCGTCGCGGACGGGCGCGCGGGCCAGTTCGGCGAGCACGGCCACGCCGATTCCGCCGCCGGTCAGCACGATCGAGGCGGCACCGCGCGCCGACTGCGCGTCGATCAGCACAGTCGCGATCCGCGCCGCCGTGGCCTTCGCCAGCGCCGAGGAGTCGCGGTGCACCACCGCCGTCGGGCCGCTCACGCCGGCTCTTCCCGGCGGTCGAGGAACGCCGCCATGTGCTTGGCCGTGCGCTCGTAGATCTCGTCGGCGTCGAGCCGGCGCAGCTCCTCGGCCAGCGACTCCGAGGCCCGCCGCCGGGCCAGCGCCACCGACTGCACGGGCTGGTCGAAGCGCGCGAGCGTGGCCACGCGCCCGTCCTTTCGCTGCAGCGAGATGTCGCCCTGTTCGGTGATCAGCCGCGCGCCTGTGATGCCCGGCCCGTCCGAGTACTTCCGCTCCACGCGCACCTCCAACTGGTCCGACAACCAGGCCGCCAGCAAATCGGCGCTGGGGTAGTCGGGCTCGCCGGCGACCTCGGCGGACTCCACCCAGCCGACGGGCTGGTCCATGGTGCTGGCCAGCAGTGAGCGCCAAGGCGTCAGCCGGGTCCAGGTCAGGTCGGTATCGCCCGGCTCGTAGTTGCGGATGCGGCCGAGTAGGTCGCCGACCGGGTCGGCGGCGCGCAGCGCGTCGGTGATGCGCCGGTGCGCAAGACGCCCCACCGGGTCGGCGGCCGGGTGCTGCGGTCCGACCCCCGGCCACCAGGCGACCACGGGGGAGTCGGGTACCAGCAGCGGCGTCACCACCGACCCCGGGTGGTCGCCGAGCGCGCCGTAGAGGCGCAGCAGGATCGCCTCGCCGGGACCCGCCGTGCCCGGTCGGCGGATCTCGGCGTCGATGGACGGCTCGGATCCCGGATCGCGCCGGATCAGCGCGAGGATGCGCGAAGGGTGCTCGCGCCCGGCTTCGGTGGCGGCGCGCACGGCGTCGTAGTGGTCGGCCTCGTCGGTCACCACGATCAGCGTCAGCACCATGTTCAGCGCGCCGCCGCCGATGCTGTGCCGCTCGGCCGTCAGCGCCTCGGTGATCTCGGAGGTGGTGGTGCGCGGCAGGTACAGCGTCATCGGGTTCGCCTCCCCAGGGGCGTGCGAAGGATCGGCCTGGGGGCCGCGGTGGTCCTGCGAACGAGCGCCGGGGTCACGGCCGCCTCCACTGCCGGCCGTCGCGCGCCAGCAGTTCGTGGCCGGACCGCGGGCCCCAGCTGCCGGAGTCGTACTGCTCGGGCCGTCCCTGCTTGGCCCAGAACTCCTCGACGGGGTCGAGGATCCGCCAGGACAGCTCGACCTCCTCCTGCCGCGGGAACAGCGGGGGGTCGCCGATCAGCACGTCGAGGATGAGGCGCTCGTAGGCCTCGGGGCTGGACTCGGTGAACGACTGGCCGTAGGCGAAGTCCATCGTGACGTCGCGGACCTCCATCGCCGCGCCCGGCACCTTCGACCCGAACCGCAGGGTCACGCCCTCGTCCGGCTGGATGCGCAGCACCAGCGCGTTCTGCCCCAGGTCCTCGACGTCGGTGGAGTTGAACACCTGGTGCGGCGCCCGCTGGAACACCAGCGCCACCTCGGTCACCCGGCGGCCCAGGCGCTTGCCGGTGCGCAGGTAGAACGGGACCCCGGCCCACCGGCGGCTGCTGACGCCCAGCTTCATCGCCGCATAGGTCTCGGTGGTCGAGTCGTCGGGGATGCCCTCCTCGGCGAGGTAGCCCTTGACATGCTCGCCGCCCTGCCAGCCCGGCGCGTACTGGCCGCGCGCGGTGCCCGACTCCAGCTCCGCGGGCAGCTCCACCGCCGAGAGGACCTTCTCCTTCTCGGCCCGGATCGCGTCGGCGCTGAAGGTCACCGGCTCCTCCATCGCCACCAGCGCGAGCAGCTGCAGCAGGTGGTTCTGGATCACGTCGCGGGCCGCGCCGATGCCGTCGTAGTAGCCGGCCCGGCCGCCCACTCCGATGTCCTCGGCCATGGTGATCTGCACGTGGTCGACGTAGTTGCGGTTCCACAGCGGCTCGAAGAGGGTGTTGGCGAACCGCAGCGCCATGATGTTCTGGACGGTCTCCTTGCCCAGGTAGTGGTCGATTCGGAAGACCGAGTGCGGCGGGAACACGTCGTCGACGACCGCGTTGAGCTCGCGCGCGCTCTGCAGGTCGTGGCCGAAGGGCTTCTCGATGACCACCCGCCGCCAGGCCGCCGCCTCGGACTCCGCCAGGTTGGAGCGCTTGAGCTGCTTGACCACCGTGGGGAACAGCTTGGGCGGCAGGGACAGGTAGAACGCGTAGTTGCCGCCCGTGCCGCGGTCGGCGTCCAGCTGCCGCACGGTTCGGGCGAGCTCGTCGAACGCGGCGTCGTCGTGCAGCTCGCCGGCGACGAACCGCAGGCCCTCGCTGAGCTGGCGCCACACGTCCTCACGGAACGGCGTTCGCGCGTGCTCCCGCACCGCCTGGTGCGCCTCGGCGGCGAAGTCCTGGTCGGCCCAGTCGCGCCGGGCGAAGCCCACCAGGCCGAAGCCCGGCGGCAGCATGCCGCGGTTGGCGAGGTCGTAGATGGCCGGGAGCAGCTTCTTGCGGGCGAGGTCGCCCGTGACCCCGAACAGCACCAGCACGCTCGGACCGGCGATGCGTGGCAGGCGGCGGTCCAGTTCACTGCGCAGCGGGTTCGGGATCGCTCCCGGCATCACCGGTTCTTTCACCGTCGACTCCTGTGTCGTCGTAGTGGCTGTGCGCCGCTGCGGAATCCGGCCCCCGGGGCCGCGGCGCTGGACCCCTCGTCTCGTCCCGCCCGCGCGGTCGCCCGCGCCGCGGCGACCGCCCCGGCGAGTGCGCGGCCGCGCACCCGCCGGGGCCGCCGGGTGCGGCGCCCGGCCGCGTCCTGCGGCCCGGGCCGCGCCCGCCCCGGACTCAGGTGCGCCGGTCGAGCTCCTCAAGGACCCGGCCGAGCAGGCCCTCCCAGGACTTGGCGAACTTGTCGACGCCCTCGTCCTCCAGCGTCGAGGTGACGTCGTCGTAGTCGATGCCCAGCGCCTGCACGGCCGCCAGGTCCGCTCGCGCCTGCTCGTAGTTGCCGCGCACGGTGTCGCCGGTGATGTCGGCGTGGTCGGCCGTGGCCTCCAGGGTGCCCTCGGGCATGGTGTTGACCGTGCCGGGCGCCACCAGCTGGTCGACGTAGCGGGTGTCGTCGTAGGCGGGGTCCTTGACGCCCGTGGAAGCCCACAGCGGACGCTGCGGCGTCGCTCCGGCCGTGGCCAGGGCCTTCCACCGGTCGCTCGCGAAGGCCTCCTCATAGGCCTCGTAGGCCAGGCGCGCGTTGGCGATGGCGGCGCGGCCCTTCAGCGCTTCGGCCTCGTCGGTGCCGATCTTCTCCAGCCGCTTGTCGACCTCGGCGTCGACCCGGCTGACGAAGAAGGACGCGACGGACTGGATGCGCGAGACGTCGTGGCCGTTCTCGCGGGCCTGCTCCAGCCCGGCCATGAACGCGTCCATGACACCGCGGTAGCGGTCCAGCGAAAAGATCAGCGTCACGTTGACGTTGACGCCCTCGGCCAGCGCGCGCGTGATCGCGGGCAGGCCCTCGGGGGTGGCCGGGATCTTGATGAACACGTTGGGCCGGTCCACCAGCCACCACAGCGCCCGGGCCTCGGCCACGGTCCGCTCGGTGTCGCGGGCCATCCGCGGGTCCACCTCCAGCGAGACCCGGCCGTCGATGCGTCCGGTGGACTCGTACGTCGGGCGCAGGATGTCGGCGGCCCAGCGGATGTCGTATCCGGTGATCGCACGTACCGCCTCGTCGACCGACACCTTGCGCCGCGCGAGGTCGCGCAGCTGGTCGTCGTAGGCGTCGCTCTCCTTGAGGGCCTTGTCGAAGATGGTCGGGTTGGAGGTGACCCCGACCAGGCTGCGTTCGCTGATGAGCTTCTGAAGGTTGCCGGAGCGCAGCCGTTCGCGGCTGATGTCGTCCAGCCAGACGGCCACGCCCTCGGCGGACAGTGTCTGAAGCGGGTTCGTCATGACTTCGCTCTTCCTCGTAGCTGTCCCACCCGTCACCCGCCGCCGCCCCGGGAGGCGGCGCTGCGCGTCACGGGCTGTCCCCGTCACCCGCCGCCGCCCCGGGAGGCGACGCTGCGCGTCACGGGCTGCGCGTCACGGTTCCTTGTTGACTTGGTTGACTTGTCGTCGGCTTGCGGTGGGCCGACGGCCCCCGACCCACCGCGGGCGGCGCGGGAAGGGACTCCCGGGTGAGTTCCGGACGACCGGTCCGTGCCGCCACTCCCAAGAAGTCGCTCCCGGCCTCGTCGATTCCCGATCAGTTCCCCGTGGTCGAGCCCTGCTCGCCGCCGAGCTTGGCGACGCTGGCGTGTACCGCGGCCACTACCCGGTCAGCCGTCAGGCCGAACTGCTCGTAGAGGGTGCCGTAGGGCGCAGAGGCGCCGAAGTGCTCCAGACTCACGGCCTCGCCCGCGGGGCCGATGAACTCGTGCCAGCCCATCGCGATCCCGGCCTCGACCGAGACGCGCGCGCACACCGACGGCGGCAGGACGCTGTTGCGGTAGGCGGCGTCCTGGGCGCGGAACCACTCGACGCTGGGCATCGACACCACCCGGGTGGGCGTGCCGGACTCCTCCAGGCGCTCGCGGGCGTCCAGCGCGATGGAGACCTCGCTGCCGGTGGCGATGATCAGCGCCTCGGGGCTGCCGCTGCCGGCCTCGGCCAGAACGTAGCCGCCCTTGGCGGCGTTCTCGGCCGGGGAGTACCGCTCGCGGTCCAGAGTCGGCACGTTCTGGCGGGTCAGCGCGAGCGCGGTGGGGCGCTCGCCGCCGGCCAGGATCGACCGCCAGGCGACCGCCGTCTCGTTGGCGTCGGCCGGGCGCACCACGTCCAGGCCGGGGATGGCCCGCAGCGCCCACAGGTGCTCCACCGGCTGGTGCGTGGGGCCGTCCTCGCCCAGCCCGATCGAGTCGTGGGTCCACACGTAGGTCACCGGCAGGCCCATCAGCGCCGCCAGCCGCACCGACGGGCGCATGTAGTCGCTGAAGACCAGGAACGTGCCCCCGTAGGGCCGAGTGGGCCCGTGCAGCGCCATGCCGTTGAGGATGGAGCCCATGCCGTGCTCCCGGATGCCGAAGTGCAGCACGCGGCCGAACCGGTTGCCCGAGAACGCCTTCGTGGAGTACTCCTCCGGGATGAACGACGGCTCACCCTTGGGCGTCGTGTTGTTGGACCCGGCCAGGTCGGCCGAGCCGCCCCACAGTTCGGGCAGCACCGGCGCGAGGGCGCTGAGAATCTCGCCGCTGGCCTTGCGGGTGGCCACACCCTTCTCATCGGCGTCGAAGGCCGGCAGGGCCTTCTCCCAGTCCTCGGGCAGCCGGCCGGCGTGCAGCCGGTCGAACAGCTCGGCCCGCTCGCCCGCGGAGCTGCGCCAGGCCGCGAAGCCCGAGTCCCACTCCGCGTGGTCGGCGCGCCCGCGCTCCACCGCCAGGCGGGCGTGGGCCAGGACGTCCTCGGGCACGTCGAAGGACTTCGCCGGGTCCAGACCCAGCTCGCGCTTGGTGGCGGCCACCTCGTCGGCGCCCATCGCGGCGCCGTGGACGGCGCCGGTGTTCTGCTTGTTGGGCGAGGGCCAGCCGATGATGGTGCGCAGCCGGATGAACGAGGGCCGCTCGGTCTCGGCCTGGGCGGCCGTGATCGCCTGATGCAGCGCCTCGACGTCCTCCTTGTAGGCGCCGCCTGCGGTCCAGTCGACCTCCTGCACGTGCCAGCCGTAGGCCTCGTAGCGGGCCGCAACGTCCTCGGAGAACGCGATCTGCGTGTCGTCCTCGATGGAGATGTGGTTGTCGTCGTAGATGAGCACGAGGTTGCCCAGCTTCTGGGTGCCTGCCAGCGCGCTGGCCTCGTGGCTCACGCCCTCCTGCACGTCGCCGTCGGAGCAGATGGCGTAGACGAAGTGGTCGAAGAGGCTGTCGCCGGGCGCGGATGCGGGGTCGAACAGGCCGCGCTCGCGGCGGGCGGCCATGGCCATGCCCACGGCGTTGCCGATGCCCTGCCCGAGCGGCCCGGTGGTGGTCTCCACCCCCGGAGTGTGGCCGACCTCGGGGTGGCCGGGGGTGAGGCTGTCCCACTGCCGCAGGCGCTTGAGCTCGTCGAGGCCGAGCCCGTAGCCGGCCAGGTAGAGCTGAATGTAGAGGGTGAGGCTGGAGTGGCCGCAGGAGAGGACGAAGCGGTCGCGGCCGACCCAGGAGGGGTCGCCGGGGTCGTGCCGCATGACCTTCTGGAAGAGCAGGTAGGCCGCCGGAGCGAGGCTCATAGCGGTGCCGGGGTGGCCGGAGCCCGCCTCCTCTACGGCGTCCATCGCGAGGGCGCGGACCGCGTCCACCGCGCGCCGGTCCGGTTCCGACCACTCAAGGGACTTGGAGGTGTCGATGTTCACGCGGGCTCAGGGCTCCTTTCGCGCATTCAGCAGTACCCGGGCGCGCGCCGCACGGGGATGGTGAATGTGGGGTTGTCCAGGGTCGCGGTGGCCTGAAATCCCGCGGGTGCCGGCGCACGGGTGCCGTGGGAGGGGGCCGCCGGGCCGCGAGCGCCGGCGGCGGACCGTGCCCCGGACCGGGACCGGGGGTGCCCGCCGGGGTGACACGTGCGACCGTGTGCGAGCCTATCGTTCCCTGCCGGGATGGCCTATGTCCGACACGTCTCATCGCGCCGGGCCGCTCCTGGCGCGGCGGTGCGGGGCCGGCCCGCGCGGCGGCTGTGCGCGCAGGCGCGGGGTGTGCGACCCTGCCACCGCGGCGGCGGAGCCCGAGCGAGGGCCCCGGTCCGGAGCGACCGGCGGGGGACCCCGGCGAGGCGCGCCCGGGGGGAGTACTACAGTATGTCGTTGACGGGGTCGTCCTCGGCGCGCTGCTACCGCCGGAGGGGACGGGGCCCCGCTGTGGCGAGCAGAGCAGACCCCTGAGTTCCGTTGAGGTAGAGCGTGTCAGTGTCCGGAGTGCCGAAGTCCCCCGAATCCGCGGTGCCCGGGGCCGGGTCCGCCGTGCGGTGGTACTGATGGCGCTCACCGACCCTCCCGCGCACGAGTCGGCGGACGCGACGGACGCGGACACCGCCGGCGGGCCCGCCGACCGGCCTTCACCGGGCGCGTCCCTGCTGGCCCACGTGCGCGCCTACATCGCCCTGTCCAAGCCGCGCGTCATCGAGCTGCTGCTGATCACCACCATCCCGGTGATGTTCGTGGCCGCCTCGGGTGTGCCCCCGCTTGGCACCGCGCTGGCCACCCTGGTCTTCGGCACCATGTCGGCGGCCAGCGCCAACGCGATCAACTGCTTCATCGACCGCGACATCGACCAGGAGATGCGCCGTACCCGGCGGCGCCCGGTGGCGATGGCCCGGGTCACGCCGTTCGGCGCGCTCGTGTACGGACTGGTGCTGGCGGTGGGTTCCACCGCGGGGTTCGCGCTGCTGGTCAACCTGCTCTCGGCGGCGCTGTCGGCGTTCGCGATCCTGTTCTACATCTTCGTGTACACGATGCTTCTCAAGCGGCGCACCGCGCAGAACGTCGTGTGGGGCGGCATCGCCGGCTGCATGCCGGTGCTGATCGGCTGGAGCGCGATCACCGACCGGCTGGACTGGGCGCCGTTCGTACTGTTCCTGGTGGTGTTCTTCTGGACGCCCCCGCACACCTGGGCGCTGGCGATGCGCTACCGCGAGGACTACGCCGCCGCCAAGGTCCCGATGCTGCCGGTCGTGGCCACCGAGCAGCGCGTCATGCTGGAGTGCGTGCTCTACAGTTGGGCGACGGTCGTGACCTCCCTGCTCCTGTGGCCCGTCGCCGACACCACGCCCTTCTACGCGCTGGTTGCGCTGGCGCTGGGGGCGCTGCTGCTGGTTCAGGCCCACCGGCTGTTGGCGCGCGTGCGCGCCGGCGTGACGGGGCCGAAGCTGCCGACCATGGGCTTCTTCCACCTGTCCAACGCCTACCTCGCGCTGCTCTTCTGCGCAGTCACCGTCGATCCGCTGCTGGCCGGCCTGCTCGGCTGAGCGGTCGCCGGGTGACGGACGACCACTGGTCCCCGCGGTCGCGATTTCCATTTGCGATGGCTACAAGATCGACGATGATGCGGCGACGGCCGCCGACGAGTCGGCGTCAAGTCCCGTCCGCTGGCCGGTACTGGCCGCCGACGCGACCGGGGTCGGAATCGCCCCGGAACTCCGGCGATCGCGCTGATGGAGCGGCTGTCGCGATACTTGCCCACTCCCGGAAACCACTACGATCTGAGGCCATGCCCGCACTAGACGCGAAAGCCATCCTGGAGGGCCGCAAGCCCGGCCGCCGCTCCGTCGGACTCACCATCGGCATCATCATCAGCGTGCTGTGCATGCTGGCCATGATGGGCTACCTGCTGTGGTCCGGCTTGGCCGGCGGCGGCGTCGCCGGTGTCGTGGGGTTCGTCATCAGCCTGATCGCCGCGATCATCCCCGTAGCGATCCTGGTGCCCCTCATCCTCACGCTGGACCGGCTCGAACCAGAACCCGGGATGGTGCTGCTCTTCGCGTTCCTGTGGGGTGCGGGCGTGGCCGTGGTGGTCTCCTTCATCCTCAACACGGCGGGCATGGCGCTGGTGACGGTCCCCGCGTTCGGGCAGTCCATGGGCGACTTCGTCTCGACCGCGGTGGGCGCGCCGCTGGTCGAGGAGAGCGCCAAGGGCCTGGTGCTGCTCATCCTGCTGTGGCGGCGCCGCTACGAGCTCGACTCGCTGACCGACGGCGTCATCTACGCCGCGATGGTGGCCACCGGGTTCGCCTTCACCGAGAACATCCTCTACTTCCTCAGCTCCTACATGAGCGAAGGCGCCTTCGGCCTCGGCTTCACGTTCGTGCTCCGCGGGCTCGTCTCCCCGTTCGGCCATCCGCTCTACACCTCGATGATCGGTATCGGCGTCGCCTACGCCGCCATCAACCGCGGCGCCGGTCGGCTGTTCGCCCCGGTGCTGGGCTGGTTCGGCGCCGTGGTGCTGCACGGGCTGTGGAACGCCTCCACCGCCTTCGGATGGATCGGGTTCGGCGTCGCCTACGTGGTGCTGTTCTTCGTACTGGTGTCGATCATCGTGCTGGCCGTGCAGGACCGCCGCCGGCAGGTTGCGGCGATCGCGCACTTCCTGCCGCCCTACGTCTCCACCGGCCTGGTGACCCCGGCCGACGTGCGCATGCTCAGCTCGATCCCTGGGCGCCGGGGCGCCCGCGCGTGGGCGCAGCGCAACGCCGGCCAGCGCGGGCGCCGGGCTATGAAGGACTACCAGCTGGCGGCGACCGAGCTGGCGCTGCTGCATCAGCGCCTGGCGCGCGGAGTGGCCCGCCCGGCCTGGCAGGAGCGGCGCGACAGCTTCCTCGCGCTGATGCACGCGGCGCGCACGGCGTTCCTCGGCCACGTGCAGCAGCCGGTCGCTCCGGCCTGGGCGCCGCAGGCGACCGATTCCGGCTTCCTTCAACGCGCCGACTTCGCGCACGTCATCGCCCAGGCCCAGCAGCAGCGCGCTGCGCAGGGCCACCCTCCGCCGCCGCCCGCGCCGGGCGCGCCCGGCGCGGGAGCGCCTAATCCCGGGCAGCCGCCGTATCCCCCGCAGCAGCCGGGGCCGGGCCGGGGCTGGTGACCGCCACCCGCTCGGCGGTGGCGAAGTACACGCGCAGGACGGCCACCCATACCAGGCCCGACCCCAGCACGTGCAGAACCACAAGCCACTCCGGCAGGCCGAGCAGGTACTGGGTGTAGCCCAGGACGCCCTGAGCGAGCACGGCCGCCAGTAGCAGCCTGGCGGCCGTGCGCAGCGGGGCGGGTGCGCGGCGCACGGTCGAGGCGACCGCCAGTGCGACGGAGCCCGCCAGCACGGCCCAGGCCAGGCCGGAGTGGATGCGGGCGACCGCGACCATGTCGAAGCCCCAGCGCGGGGCGTCGGCGTCGCCGCCGTGGGGTCCGGTACCGGTGACCACCGTGCCGGCCACCAGCAGCGCGAAGCCCAGCGGAAGCAGGGCGGTGGCGAGCAGGCGCACCGGCCGGGAGACGGTGGGGCGCAGGCGGCCTCGCGGCTCGCGGCAGCGCACGTAGTAGGCCACGGCCAGCACCACGACCAGCATCGACAGCAGGAAGTGCGCCGCCACCGACGCCGGGTGCAGGTCGCTCCACACGGTGATGCCGCCGACGACCCCCTGGCCGAGGACCCCGAGAGGGATGAGCGTGGCGTAGGCGGCCAGGTCCCGGCGGCGGGGCCGCATGCGCAGGGTGGCGACGAAGACGATCACGCCCACCGCCAGCACCAGGAACGTCAGCGTGCGGTTGCCGAACTCGATGGCGGCGTTGATCGCCGAGTGCCCCGTGTCGACGGGGACGAAGCTCTCCTCGGTGCAGCGGGGCCACTCCGAGCAGCCCAGTCCGGAGGAGGTCACCCGAACCGTCGCTCCGGTCACCGCGATGCCGACGTTGACCACGATGTTGCCCAAGCCCCACCAGCGGAGCGCCGCGGTGGTCGGCTGCCACACGGTGCGCGCCAGCAGCGCCAAGACGACGACCCCGACCACGGCCAGCGCGATCTGCCAGGCCCACAGGGGCAGGTTCAGCAGGAGGATTTCGTCGGCCGAGAACGGGGCTGGAGCTGGGAGAACACGCATACGACAGACTGTAGTACGTGCTGCGCGGATCCCGGCACGGGGACCAGTCGGCGCCGGTCCGGGTGCGCTCCGATGCGTCCGCGACACGGGTACGTGAATGCTTGCTTATATAAGCCGCGGCCGTAAGTTGGCGCTATGAACGCGTTCGACGTGCTCGGCGACCCTGTGCGCCGCCGGATCCTCGAACTGCTCGCGGCGGGGGAGTCGACCTCCGGAGCGGTGAGCGCGGTCATCAGCGAGGAGTTCGGAATCAGCCAGCCCGCCGTATCCCAGCACCTCAAGGTGCTGCGCGAGACCGGGTTCGCCACCGTGCGCCGGGAGGGGGCGCGGCGGTTGTACGCGGTCGATTCCGGACCTCTGCGCGACGTCGACGTATGGCTCGACCGGTTCCGCGGCTTCTGGGAGCCCCGCCTCGACGCCTTGGGCGCGGAGCCGGCCCGGTGCAGGCGCGCGCGCCGCCTCCGCGAGCGCCGCGCGGGCGGGGAGGGCGACGCGCCCGCGCCGGACCACCACCGAGGCTCATGAGGAGACCACAGTGATCGATGTAGACCACCAGATCGGCGCAGTACGCAGGCGGTTGGGTACGCGGATGCTCGACGCGGGCGAGGCGCGCGTGCTGACCATCGGACAGACCTACGAGGTGCCCGTCGAGGATGTCTGGGGCGCCCTGACCGACCCCGAGCGCATCCCGCGCTGGTTCCTGCCGGTCTCTGGCGACCTGCGCGAAGGCGGCCGCTATCAGCTGGAGGGCAACGCCGGCGGCACGATCGGTAGCTGCGACCCGCCCACGTCCTTCACCGCGACCTGGGAGTTCGGCGGCCAGGTCAGCTGGATCGAGGTCGGGCTGGCCGCCGAGCCCGCCGGCACGCGGCTGGAACTGGTGCACATCGCCCACGTCGACGACGAGACCTGGGAGTCGTTCGGGCCGGGCGCCGTGGGCGTCGGCTGGGACATGGCGCTGATGGGGCTGGGCGAGCACCTGGCCACCGGCGGCAGCGCCGACCCGGCGGAGATCGAGCGCTGGACGGCCTCGGACGAGGGGCGGCGGTTCGTCGAGCTGAGCAGCGACCGGTGGCGCCTGGCCAGCGTCGAGTTCGGCACCGACGAGGAGTCGGCCCGCGCCGCCGCCGACCGCACCACCGCCGCCTACACCGCGACCGATGAGCCCGAGGGCCGGAGTTGAGCGGGCGCCGGGGCCGGTCGGCGGGACCGGCCCCGGTCGGCTCAGTGCACCGGTGCGCTCGCGTCGGGGGAGGCCGCGCCCGCGGGATGGCCGGATCCGGCGAACTGCGTCCGGTACAGGACCCCGTAGCGGCCGCCGGATGCCAGCAGCTCCTCGTGGGTGCCGCGCTCCACGATCCGGCCGCCCTCGACCACCAGGATCATGTCGGCCGCGCGCACCGTGGAGAGCCGGTGGGCGATCACCACGGCGGTGCGGCCCGCGAGCGCTTCGGCCAGTGCCTCCTGCACCGCCGCCTCGGAGGTGGAGTCCAGGTGCGCCGTCGCCTCGTCCAAGATCACGACCCGTGGTCGGCCGAGCAGCAGCCGGGCCACCGTCAGCCGCTGGCGCTCGCCGCCGGAGAAGCGGTAGCCGCGTTCGCCCACTACGGTGTCCAGCCCGTCGGGCAGTGAGGCGACCAGCTCGTCCAACCGCGCGCGGCGCAGCGCCTCCCACAGCTCGGGCTCCTCGGCGCCCGGCCGGGCCAGCTGCAGGTTGGCGCGCACCGTGTCGTGGAACAGGTGGCCGTCCTGGGTGACCATCCCCAGTGCGGAGCGCAGGGAGGAGGCCGTCAGGTCGCGCACGTCGACCCCGCCCAACCGGACGGCGCCGCTGTCGGCGTCGTAGAGCCGCGGCAGCAGCGAGGCGATGGTGGACTTGCCGGCGCCCGAGGAGCCCACGAGCGCCACCGTCTGTCCCGGCTCGGCGCGGAAGGACACCTCGTGCAGGACCTGCTTGCCGCTGCGGGTGTCCACGTCGGCGACCTCCTCCAGCGACGCCAGGGAGACTTTGTCGGCGCTCGGGTAGGCGAAGTCGACGCCGTCGAACTCCACGGAGACCGGCCCTTCGGGCACGGCCGCGGCGTCGGGCCGCTCGGCGATCAGCGGCTTCAGGTCGAGCACCTCGAAGACCCGCTCGAAACTGACGAGGGCGCTCATGACCTCGACGCGGGCGCCGGCCAGCTCGGTCAGCGGGGCGTAGAGCCGAGTCAGCAGCATCGCGAGCGCCACCACGGAGCCGGCCTTCAGCGCGCCGTTCAGCGCCAGGAACCCGCCGAGTCCGTAGACGAAGGCGAGGGCGAGTGCGGAGACCAGCGTCAAGGCCGTCATGAACGTCGTCTGCAGCATGGCGGTGCGGACGCCGATGTCGCGCACCCGAAGCGCCCGCGCGCGGAACTCGTGCGACTCCTGCTCGGGTCGGCCGAACAGCTTGATCAGTACCGCTCCCCCTGCCGAGAACCGCTCGGTCATCCGGTCGCCCATGGCCGCGTTGTGGTCCGCGCGTTCGCGCTCCAGGCGCGCCAGACGGCCGCCCATCCGCCGCGCGGGAATCACGAACAGCGGGAGTAGCAGCAACGACACCAGCGTGATCTGCCAGGACAGCACGAGCATGGCCGCCAGCGTCAGCAGCAGCGTCACCAGGTTGCCCACCACGCCCGAGAGAGTGTCGGAGAACGCGCGCTGGGCGCCGATGACGTCGTTGTTCAGGCGGCTGACCAGCGCGCCCGTGCGGGTCCGGGTGAAGAAGGCCACCGGCATTCGCTGCACGTGGTCGTAGACGGCCGAACGCAGGTCCAGGATCAGGCCCTCGCCGATTCGGGCCGAGTACCACCGGGTCAGCAGGCCGAGTCCGGCCTCGGCCAGGGCGATCGCCGCGATCAGCGCCGCCAGCGCCACCACCGTCCGGAACGGCGCTGAGGCGTTGATCGCGTCGACGATGCTCCCGGCCACCAGGGGGGTGGCCACCGCAAGAGCGGCGGTGACGCTGCTGAGTATGACGAACGCGACGAGTGCGCGCTTGTGCGGCCGGGCGAAGCGGCCGATGCGCCGGAGCGTGGCCGCTGAGAACGGCCGCCTGTCGTCCGGCGCGTGTACGGCGTGGTACATCGAGGTCCACGCACTGATCTCCATGCTCATAGGCCTTTCACCCTGTCCTGCTCGGCGGCGTTCGGAGGGGAGGGGACGGCGGGGGAAGCCACCGCTCCGACTGCAGGGCCGACACTAAAATCTCAAGTTAACTTGACGTCAACCGCGCCGGCGGCCGGAGCCGACACCCGCGGCCACCGCGACCGACCGGGGTCGGCGGTGTCCGCGCGCGAACGCGCACACTCGGGGCGGGGAGCGCTACGTTGAGCCGCATGCGGCTGCTCATCATCTCCGACACCCACATCCCGCGGCGGGCGCGCGCGCTGCCCGCCGAGGTCGCAGCCGAGATCGGACAGGCTGATGCGGTGGTGCACGCCGGCGACTGGGTGGACCTGGCCTCGCTGGAGGACCTGCAGGCGCGGGCGCGCCGGCTGGTGGCGGTCTACGGCAACAACGACGGTCCGGAACTGCGCGCCCGGCTGCCCGAGATCGCCCGGGCGACCCTGGAGGGCGTGCACCTCGCCGTGGTCCACGAGACCGGGCAGGCCAAGGGCCGCGAGAAGCGGTGCGCCGAGCGGTTCGGCGACGCCGACGTGCTCGTGTTCGGCCACTCCCACATCCCCTGGGACACCACCGCGCCCAACGGGCTGCGGCTGCTCAACCCCGGATCGCCCACCGACCGCCGGCGCCAGCCCCACCACACCTACATGACGGCCGCCGCCGCCGGCGGGCGGCTGAGCGACGTGCGCCTGCACCGCGTCGGCGCGGACTGAGGGCGGAACCGGCCGGGCGCGGGCCCGCGCGGTCGGGAGCCTCCCGCGGGGTATCACCAGGTGGGGGAGGGCACCCGGATCGGGGCGGGAGCCGCCGGACGACCCCGGCCGCACCGCGATGAGTCCGCGCGCCCGCGCAAGTCCACCCCTCCGGCACCGCGGCGCGGTGCCTCCGGGCGGCTGAGCCGCCCGGAACCGCCGGCTTGAGGAGCGTGGCATGCAGAAGATCATGACGCACCTGTGGTTCGACACGCAGGCCGAGGAAGCCGCCCGGTTCTACACCTCCGTGTTCGACGACTCCCGGATCGTGGAGATCGACGACTTCGGCAAGATCGCGCCCGACAGCGACGCGACGGTCAAGACGGTGGCCTTCGACCTCGCGGGCCAGCGCTTCCTGGCCCTTGACGCAGGCCCGGTCTTCACCTTCAACGAAGCCGTCTCGCTCTACGTCGACTGCGCCGACCAGGAGGAGGTCGACTACTACTGGTCGCGGCTGCTGGAAGGCGGCGGGCAGGAGAGCCAGTGCGGCTGGCTCAAGGACCGCTACGGCCTCTCTTGGCAGATCGTGCCGCGCGCGCTCACCGAGCTGACCAGGGACCCCGACCCGGCGCGCGCCGGGCGCGCGGTCGAGGCGATGTTGGGGATGCGCAAGATCGACGTCGCGGCGCTCGTCGCCGCCGCCGACGGCGCCGGGTAGCCGCGCGGCGGCCCGAAACCGGGGGAGCGGTCGCGTGCGCCGCTTCCCCTCGCACGGCCCCGGCTTCCTCCGCCGGCATCCGCTCCGCCGGCCGGTCTGCGGAGCGGGCGCCGCGGCAAGTGGGCCGACGCGGGCGGCGGAGCCGCCGCCCTGCGGCTGTTCGCAGCGTGTGCGCTGGCCGCCGTGCGCCGAGCCGAGTCCGGCCCGGCTGCGGCCCTGCCGGTGCGGGCGGCGGCCCTCGCGCCCCTGCCCGGGCCCCTGCCCGCCGACACGCGGACGGGTGCAGGCGACAATGCTCCCCGGGGCCGGCGCCGCACAGTGGGGCGTCGGGCCCGATGTGGCGGCGAGCCGAAGGGGAGGCAGCACATGAGCGAGGACGCGGCAGCGGGCGGGGCGCAGGGCGGCGACGCGGACGGCGAGCCGGAGCTGCTGGTGTCGCTGCGCGGCGGCGTACTGGAGGTGACGTTCAACCGCCCGGCCCGCCGCAACGCCATGACCTGGGCGATGTACGACGGATTGGCCGAGGCGTGCGAGCGTGCCGACACCGGCGACGACGTGCGCGCCCTCCTGCTGACCGGCGCCGGGGGCGCGTTCGTGGCCGGTACCGACATCGGCCAGTTCGCCGGGTTCGCCGGCGGAGCGGACGGCGTCGCCTACGAGCACCGGATCGGCGCCGTCATCGACCGCCTCACCGCGGTGCGCGTGCCCACGCTCGCCGCCGTGCGCGGCTACTGCGTGGGCGGAGGGCTCGCCATCGCCGCGGCTTGCGACCTGCGCATCGCCGCTCCGTCGGCCCGATTCGGCGTGCCGATCGCACGCACCCTCGGCAACTGCCTGGCCATGCCGACCTTCGCACTGCTGGCCGACCGCCTGGGCACGGCGCGGACGCTGGACCTGCTGCTGACCGCCCGGATGCTGACCGCCGACGAGGCCCACGCCGCAGGGTTCGTCACCCGGCTGGCCGCGGAGGACGCGCTCGACGCGGAGACGGCCGAGCTGACCGGCCGCCTCGCCGCGCACGCCCCGCTGAGCATGTGGGCGGCCAAGGAGTCGGCGCGGCGTCTGCGCAGCGCCGGCCTGCCCGAGGACCGCGACATCGTCGAGCGGGTCTACGCCAGCGAGGACTTCCGCAACGCGGTCGCCGCCTTCGCCGCCAAGACCGCCCCGACCTGGCACGGCCGCTGACCCGCCCCGCCGCGGATCACCGGCGCGAGGACCGGCTCGCGAGCGCGTCCGGGATCGCGGAGGCCGTAGCGCGCGGGCGCACGAGCGCGTCGGCGGCGGTCGCCGAGGCACTGGCCGCGATCCGGCGGCTGGACGGCGCGACCAACGCCTTCTGCGCGGTCTGGGACGACTGGGCGGGCGAGCGGGCGGCCGCCGTCGACGCGGCGTTGGCACGCGGCGCCGCGCTGCCGCTGGCCGGGGTGCCCATCGGCGTCAAGCGCTCCGAGGGCACCGAGTCCCTCCAGGCCCGACGGCTGATCGCGGCGGGAGCTGTGCCCGTGGGTTCGACGGCCGTGCCCGGTCCCGGAACCGAATGGAAGACCTGGGGCGCGACCGACCGGGGCACCACGGCCAATCCGCGCCGGCCCGGGGCCAGTCCGGGCGGGTCGTCGGCCGGTTCGGGCGCGGCCGTGGCGGCGGGCATGGTGCCGATGGCCACAGCCAGCGACGGCGCGGGCTCCACCCGCATCCCCGCTGCGTGGTGCGGCGTCGTCGGGTACAAGCCCACGACGGGCCTGCTGCCGGCCCGCGACGCCGCCGGACTGACGGTCGGCGGCCCCATCGCCCGGAGTGTGGCCGACATCGAGCTCTACCGCCGCGCGTTCCTGGGGGACGGCCGGCATCGAGACGCCTGGGCGGTCGGCCGCGGGCGGCGCCCCTTGCGCGTCGCGTGGTCCGCCTCGCTGGGCTTCAACCGCGTGCATCCCGGCGTGGCTGGGGCCGCCACGCGGGCGCTGGGTGAGTGGGAGCGGTGCGGCGGAGTCGAGGTGCACGAGGCCCGCCCGGCCCTCGACGACCCGGCCGGGCAGTGGCGGGCCCTGCGCCTCCGGCCGCCGGGGGACCCGGTCGGCGGCCGCGGCGGCCGCAACGCCGCGCGTCTGGCGGAGCTGTTCGCCGGGTTCGACCTGCTGGCGACGCCGACCACGCCGAACCCGCCGCACGGTCCCGGCGGACCGGGCGAAGCGATGAGCGTGGGCCTCACCTGGCTGTTCAACATCACCGGCCATCCCGCGGTCAGTCTGCCCGCCGCGGTCCCGGCCGCCTGCGGCCCCGTCGGCCTCCAGTTGGTCGCCGGCCTCGGCGCCGACGCCGCCCTGCTTCGGGCGGCCGCGGACTACGAGCGGCGGGTCCTCGGCCCGGCCCCGTGAAGCCGATGCGCACCTCGCCGCAGTCCGGCCGGGGGAGCGGACGCGGCGGTAGGTGAAGAGCGGGTGCACGCCGTGACCGGCCTGGGGCGGCGGTCCGGCTCGGGCGCTCGGAGGGAGTCACCAGTGGGCGAGGGCGGGGACGTGGTGGCGGAGGAGGCCGCGGAAGGCCAGCCGCTCCAGTTCGCCGCGTTCAGCACGGGTGGCCGGGCGCAGGTGGGCGCCGGCCTCCAGCAGGTCGGCTCTGCGTGCCGAAGGCTCGGTGAACGGTGCCGCGAGGCGCGCCGCGGTGCCGTCCGAGCGGGCGAGCAGTTCGAGGCGGCCGGCCGCGTCGCGGTGCAGCACGCCGACCCCGTGGCGCTCGCAGGCGCCGTCTCCACCGGCACACGGGGCGCCGCCGGGATCGTAGCCGGGGCCGGTGGGGATCCGGACCTCCAGTTCGCGTCCGGACGTGCCGTCCGGGCCGTAGGTCAGCACCAGCGCGTCACCCCCGCCCCAGACCTCCTGGAGTTGCCGGTGCGGATGGTCCAGGACCACGAGGGTGCCGTCGGCGGACTCGACGGCCGTTGCGGCCTCGCTCCGCAAACCGGCGAGGAAGGCCGCGGTGTGGCCGGCCGCCAGGACCAGCAGTGCCAGCGCACTGCCCGCGGCCGACCAGCGCAGCAGGGTCCGTCGCTGTGCGACGTGCACTATCAGCACGAACACGCCCGCACTCAGCGCCGCGCTCAGCGCGAACGACGCCGGGCCCGGCGGCTGCCACGCCCCCCACACCGACCAGACCGCCGCCGGGCAGGCCGACAGCAGTGCCGCCGCTGACGCCGCCCTGCCGTGCACGGCACCCCGCCGGCGCAGTAGGCCGCCGACCGCCAGGGCTGCCAGGAGGGGGACCGCCGCCGCGAACAGGACCACCCAGGCGACCTCCTGGGGTGTATGGGAGTAGGCCCGCCAGAACAGGTGCTGGGCGCCGGCGCCGGAGACGGCGAGCACCGCCGGCCACAGCGCACCCGCGGCGGCCGCGGTGGCGACCTGCCCCCGCGGGACCGGCTCCCCTGCGATGCCCCGCCACACCCGTCCGCCGCCGGAACCGTCCGCCATACCGGTCCTTCCCGCTCGTCCGCGTCGCTCCGGGGTGGGATGCTCGCGGCGGCGGCGCGGTTCCCGTCGGCGGCGGCGCGTCCGGCCCCTGAAACGACGGGCCGAGCGGCGCGGGAGGCAGAGACACGAAAGGGGAGGTAGGGACGCCACCGCTACCGGGGCCGGACGCGGGCTGCCCCCCTGCCCGAGCCGGCTCGCCGACCCCGCGGCGGGCCGCCGCGGGGTCGGCGGTTCCCGGACCGTCCGCGTCGGCGGTTCCGCTTGATGCGGCCGTCTGCGGAGGCGCCGCGCCCGTTCCGCCTTCGCCGCGGGCGACCGCTCGCGCGAGGGGCGTGTGGGGGTGCGCCCGCGGTGCGCGGCCGCCCACACTGGCCCGCGAGCAAGGGTTAGCACTCGGCGGGTTAGGTGTCCGGCTACCCGAGGTCGCCGCCGCGAAAACCGAAACCTGCCCGAACGTCGCGCGCATCCGTCCGTGGGCGGCCGGTGGAACGCCGCGGCGGTGCGCGGCGTCCAAGCGGGCGCATCGGTCACTGGAAGCATCGGAAAGGGCGGCCATGAAGCGGTACTCGGGAACACCGGGCTCCTCCGACGGCGGTGCGCGGCGCGGCATCGCCGTGGTGCTCGCCGTGCTGTGCGGCATCTTCGCGCTCGTGTTCCTGATCATCGGCGGAATCTTCACCCTGATCGCCCAAGCCGACTACAGCGCCCACACGGGGCGGGCCGAGGCCGTGGTCAGCGAGGTCGAGGTCGAGCGCGACGACATCGGCACCGACGACAACGACGACAACGACGTGGACATCACCGTCTACGTCGACTACCGCGCCGAGGGCGGCGAGTACAACCGGGTCCCGTTGAGCGGACTGAACCCGGACGACCACGCCGAGGGCGAGCGGCTGACGGTCGCCTACGACCCCGCCGACCCCGGGAACCCGGTGACGGTGGAGAGCACCGAGGAGGGCGCCTTCGACGTGTTCCTGTGGCTGGGGATCGGCATGCTGGCCGCGGGCGGGCTCGCCGGTCTCGTCGGTCTGGTCCTGGTCGTGGTGGCCGCCCGCGGCTGAGCCCGGGCCCTCCCCGTCCCGCAGTCCTCGCCTGGGGTCACGTCCGGGACCGCCCGGGCATGAGGCGCACGAGCAGCCAGGCGGCCGCACCGCTGACCGCGCCGACGAGGACGCCGGCGGCGACGCTGCTGACGAACGCGGCGGTGCGCACCGCCGCGCTCTCGACCGCCGGGGACAGCACACCGGCGAGGTTGCCGCCCAGCTCCGGCTGCGCGCCCGCGAAGCCCTGGTCCCACAGCACCTGGTGTGCCACCCCCAGCAGCAGGCCGTAGACCGCCCCCACCGCCAGCAGCGCGAACGCCGGCCGGGGCAGCCTGCCCAGCACCGCCACCGCGATCCACACCACCACGGGCGCGAAGACCAGGGCCGTGTTCACGCCCGGCCCCACCAGGTCGAGGTCGTGGGCCACGGCGCGCGGCAGGCCCAGCGCCGCCAACCCGAGCACGCCCCACCAGGCCAGCCCTTGCCGCCGGCGTCCGCCGCCGCTGCCTGATTCACGGTCCATCGATTCCGCCCTTCCCTCGCGCGCCGAGACTCCCGCCGGACCCGTACCGGCCGTGCGCGCCCGCCCGCGCAGCTCACGCGGGCGGGCCGTTCGCGCACAGGACGACGCTAGGGCGGCGGCACGCGGCGGAGCGTCCGACTCCGCGCCCCACCCGGGCTGCACCCTGCGATGTAGCGGGGCGGGTGCGGCTGCGCCCGGGGCGGCAGGGCGGCGTGTCGCAGCGGTCGGTCAGGCTCCCTGCACCACCGGGTTGGACAGCTCGCCGACCCCGGGGATGCGGCAACCGGCGACGTCGCCCGGCTTGAGGTGCACCGCGCCGGGTGTGCCGGTGGAGAGGATGTCGCCCGGGAACAGCGGCATGACGCGGCTGTGGAAGCCGACCAGGAACTCGGGGGAGTAGCGCATGCGGTCGACGGTGTTCACCCGCTCGTCGGAGCCGTTGAGCACCGTCGTCACACTCAGCCGCCCGAGCGAGCCCGCCTCGGCCAGCGCCACCGACAGCGGCACGATCGCCGGGCCGAAGGAGAAGAATCCGGGGAAGTTCTTGCTGCGGGTCAGAAAACGGGGGTTGCGGGCCAGGATGTCTTCGGCGGTCTGGTCCAGGACCGTGCACACGCCCCACACGTGTCCCAGTGCGTCAGCGTCGCCCACATTCCGGCATTCCCGGCCGATGATCAGCCCCAGCTCGGCCTCGGCGGTGACCCGCTCGCTCTGTTCGGGAAGGGGGATCGCCTCGCCGGGCGCGATGATGGTGTGGTCGCCCTTCATGAAGGAGGCGGGCTCCTCGGGCACCGACTCGGTCAGGTCCGAGGCGTGCTCCACATAGTTCAGGCCGATGCCCCAGATCTTGCGCGGCCGGGTGTAGGGCGCGGCGAAGACGGTGCCCTCCACCGGGGAGAAGGCGGAATCGGGGGCCGAGCGCACCGCGGCTGCGAAGTCGGACTCGGGGACGCGCTCGACGACCTCCAGCGCGGTGGAGGGCGCGCCGGGGAGCACGTCGGCCGCGGCGGCGACACCGCGCCCTCCGTCGACGACGACCGCGGCCTCACCGGCGGCGCTGCGTGCTGTGGCCAAGTACATGCGAACTCCCTAAGATCGGGCGGCCCGCCGGGGACGGGCCTTCAGGGGCGGGGCGGCAGGGGCGGTAGGCCTCCTGCCGGTGCGGGTGCCCGGCCGTGTCCGCCTCCGCGGGGCGCGGCCGGGCCCGGGCCGTCCGCGCGGAAGGCGCGCGGACGGCCCGGGGGTCGGGGATGGGGTCTCAGGGCAGCGACGGCACGAGTCCGCCGTCGACCAGCAGGCTCTGTCCGGTGACGTAGCCGGCGCGCTCCTCGGCGAGAAAACCGACCATCGCCCCCAGTTCTTCGGGGCGCCCGTAGCGGCCCGCGGGGATCGAGGCCTCCGCTCCGCGCCGCACCTCCTCGGCTGTGGTGCCCTGGCGCCGGGCCTTGCGCTCGTCCAGCGTGCGCACCCGCTCGGTGTCGATACGCCCGGGCGAGACCATGTTGACGGTGATGCCCTCCGGGGCGAGGTCGGTGGACAGCGACTTCACAAGCCCCGTCAGCGCCGGGCGGAAGACGTTGGACAGCACCAGGCCGCCGATCGGGCGGCGTACGCTGGAGGAGCCGATGATCACGATGCGCCCGAACCCGCCTTCGCGCATGGCGGGAACGGCGGACCGGATCGCGGTGACCGCGCTGCGCAGCGTCAGCGCATAGGCGGTGTCCCAGTCGTCCATGCTCACGTCGGCGAAGTCGCCGGGCGGCGGGCCTCCGGCGTTGACGACCAGCACGTCCAGCCTCCCGTACCGCTGGACGGCCCCGTCGATCAGGCCCTCGACGCCCTCGGCGGACGAGACGTCGGCGCACACGCCGGCCACGGCCTCGGGCCCGGCGACCGCTCCGAGCTCGGACACCGCCTCCTCCAGCCGGTCTCCGTCGCGGCCGCAGACGGTCACCTGCAGTCCGCCGCGCAGCAACTCGGCTGCGCTGGCCTGGCCCAGGCCCCGGGTGCCGGCCATGACTACCGCCGTCCGGCGCGGGGCGTTCTCCTCTGCCATCGTGCTCCCTCGTGGGTCGTGGATGTCTCGCTGGTGGGCGCCCGCCTGCCCGGACGCACCGGGCGCGGCGTCAGGCGGCCGCGGCGGCGGCCGCGGATCCCGGAACGGTATAGCGCTCCACCGCCTCGCGGTCGAAGCCGAACCCGAGCCCCGGGGTCTGCGGCAGTACGAGTTCGCCGCCGCGCACCTCGATCTGCGTGTCGAGCAGCCTGCGGAAATTGAGCACCCGGTCGTCGGTGAAGAACTCGACGTAGGGGCAGCCGGGGGTCGAGGCCACCAGGTGCACGTGCAGGTCGTGGAACCAGTGGGGCGCCACGGGCACTCCGTGCCCGGCGGCCAGGGCGGCGATCCGGCGGAACTCGGTGATCCCGCCGCAGACGGCGGCGTCGGTCTGCAGCACGGCCGCGGCGTCCTTCTCCAGCAGCTCCTTGTGCCGCCAGCGTCCGGCCTCGATCTCGCCGGTGGCCACCGGGACCCGCGTGGCGCGTGCGAGGCGGGCGTGGTTGTCGATGTCGTCGGGGCTGAACGGCTCCTCGATCCAGAACGGGTCGTAGGCGGCCAGCCGGTCGACGGTGCGCAGCGCGGTCGGCAGGTCGGACCAGGCGTTGTTGGCGTCGAGCATCAGGTGGACGCCGTCGCCCACCGCCGCGCGCGCGGCGGCCACGCGCGCCTCCTCCTCGGCGGGGGAGAGCCGGCCCGTCTTCATCTTCACTGCGCGGAACCCGTGCTCGACGTAGCCGGCCAGCTCCGCGCCGAGCTGCTCGGGCCCCTTGTCGTCGAGGTAGTAGCCGCCGCTGGCGTAGGCGGGCACCGTCTCGGCGCACTGGCGGTGACGCTGCGGGTCGCGAACGACGTCGCCTGCTCCAGCGGCACCCGCGCCACGCGCGCCTCCACCGTCGCTACGGCGGTGCCGCGGCCGCCCGGTGTCTCCTCAGCCATCCCATTCACTCCAGACCCTGATCGCCGCGCTAACGGCGGCCCCTGCCCGGCGGGCCCCCGCCGAGCGCTCGGCCGCCACACCGGGATTTGGCATTTGGTATTCCATATCCCCTTGTTGTGGTCCGGAGCGCAATGTACCGTGCGTCACATGGATGCGCTAGCCCCCATGCGTGCACACGGCCCCCTGAAGAACTCGCGCATGAGCGAGACCGCCTACGAGGCGATCGAGGGCGCAATCGTGCGCTGCGAACTGCCACCGGGCACACCACTGGTCGACCGCCAGCTCTCCGAGGCCCTCGGGGTCAGTCGCACACCCATCCGCGACGCGATGCAGAGCCTGGAGGCCGTCGGTCTCGCGATGCGAGTGCGAGGGCGCTACTCCGTCGCGGGCTTCGACATCGAGGACGTCCGCGAGCTCTATCAGGTGCGCCGGCTGCTGGAACCGGCCGGTCTGGAGGAGCTGGCCCGCACCTGGGATCAGGAGGCCGTCGACGAGCTCGCCGGCTTCTTCGACGAGTCGCAGCGGCCGGGGCCGCCGGGGCCCTACGAGGAGTACCTCGCCCGGGACCACGCCTTCCACAAGCGCATCGTCTCGCTGACCCGGAACTCGCGGGTGAAGCGCTTCTACGCCGTGAACGAGAAGCAGATCAACCGCATCCGGCACTACCTCGCCCCGGGCTACGAGGGCCGGATGAACGAAGTCGTCAGCGAGCACGCCGACGTCTGCGAAGCGATCGGCAGAAAGGACCTGAGTGAAGCCCGCGCCGCGCTCCTCGGCCATCTGGAGGCCGGCGAGGCGACCATGATCAAGTTTCTAGCGCAGCAGCAGGAATCGAACGAGGCCTGAGCTCCCGCCGGAGGCCGGCTCCACCCGCCGCTGCACGCGCCGCCTTTCCACACGGCGCCTCGGTCGAGGTATGCCACATTCCAAGGAGGCGAGATCTGGCGTGCCCGAAAGTCGAACACCACCACCGCGACCCCCCGTTCTCGGCCGCAGGGGCTTCCTGCGGGCGGGTGGGCTGGGAATCGCCGGCGCCGCCGCCGGAGGCCTTCTGACCGGATGCGGCGCGGCCGCCGGTGAGGGAAAGTACCCCCAGCGGCCCATCCAGATGATCATCGCCTACGCCGCCGGTGGCGGTACCGACAAGGGCGCCCGCATCCTGCAGCCGTTCCTGGAACAGGAACTCGGCGCCGAGCTCCAGATCGTCAACCGCCCCGGCGGCGGCGGATGGGCGGGCTGGAACGAGATCGTCCAGGCCGATCCGGACGGATACACCCTGGGGTTCGTCAACTCCCCGAACTTCATGACCGGCTACCTCGATCCGCGCCTGGGCAGGCAGGACGTGGGCCCCGACTCCTTCACCTTCATCGCCAACCAGGTGACCGACTACGGCGCCGTGGCGATCCACCCCGACGACGACCGGTTCGACGACATCGGCGGGCTCATGGGCCATGCCGCCGAATACCCGCTGGTCGTCACCTCCACCGGCGTAGGCAGCGACGACCACTACGCGTCGCTGCGGCTGGCCGACCGGTACAAGGCGAGGTTCGACGTCCTGCACAACGAGGGCTCCTCCGACGGGATCGCCGACGTGCTCGGACGCAACGCCGACGTCGTCTTCGCCAACGTCGGGGAGCCTGACCGCTCCCCACGAGGCCGGCGACCTCAAGGTCGTGGCGGTCATGAAGGACAGCACGGAGCGCTCGCGGTATCTGCCCGACGTGCCGACGCTGGCCGAGGCGGGGTTCGGCGGCGTGGAGTCCTGGTCCTCCCGCGGCATCGCCGGGCCGGCCGGGCTGGACCCGAAGCTCCTACGGCGCCTCAGCGCCGCCTGCCGCAAGGCCGTCACGGACTCCGCGCACATCGACCGGCTCGGGCAGCAGGGGCTGGAGGTCGACTACCGCGCCCCCGAGGCCTACCGGAAGATGATCGACCAGGACGACACGGACCCCCGACGCATCGGCGAGAAGTACATCTGGGGCGAACAGGCCCGCCAGTAGTACCGCCGGGGCGGCAACGCCCCTCCACCGCGGCGCCCGCACGCCGCTCCTGGCCCGGCGGCTGCGGCGGCGCATTCCCGACCGGGAGACGGCCCGCGCGTGAACGTCGGCACACCCTCGATCGCCAAACCACCACCTGAAAGCGGGGGCCGCACATGACCGTCCGCAACGGGGATCTGCCGGGCGTCGAGCCCGGCGGACTGCGCGACCTGGCCGCCGCGATCTTCGCCGCAGCCGGGATGAGCGGCGACGACGCGGCGGCGACGGCCCGCCATCTGGTCGAGGCCGACCTTCGCGGAGTGGACTCCCACGGGGTCAGCCGCACCGCGGTCTACGTCCACCGCCTCCGCCGCGGCCTGGTCACCGCCCGTCCGCGGCGCCGGGTCGTGACCGAGACGCCGGTAAGCGCGCTGCTGGACGGCGGAAACGGTCCCGGGATCGTCGCCGCCGAGCACGGCATGCGCACCGCCGTGGACAAGGCCGCCGTGACCGGGGTGGGCATGGTCGGTGTCCGCAACTCCAACCACTGCGGGATGCTCGCGCACTACACCGCCGCGGCCGCCCGCGAGGGACTCGTCGCCCTGGCGACCACCAGCGCGCCCGCCTCGATGGCCCCGTGGGGCGCCAAGGACCCCTACTTCGGCACGAACCCCGTCTCCTACGCCGTGCCCGCACCCGACGGCCGGCCCGACATCGTCTTCGACATGGCCACCAGCCACGTCGCCAAGGGCAAGATCATCCTCGCCGGCAAGAACGGGCAGGAGATCCCGCTGGGGTGGGCACTGGACGGCGAGGGCCGGCCCACGACCGACCCCGCGGCGGCGCTCGCCGGCAGCGTCCTGCCGGTGGGCGGGCCCAAGGGGTCGGGGCTGGCGCTGCTGGTGGAGGTGCTGTCCGCGCTGTTCTCGGGATCCCTCCACGGCCCGCACATCCCCCCGCTCTACGACAACGACGATCACCCCCAGGGCCTCGGCCACTTCTTCCTGGCGATGAGCCCGGCCGTGTTCCAGCCGCAGGAGGAGTTCGCCGCGCGGGTGGGCCGCCTGGCCGACGAGGTGGCGGCGCTGCCCGCGGCCGAAGGCCACGAGCGCGTGTACCTGCCCGGCGAACCCGAAGCGGAGCGCGCCGAGCACCGCCGCGTCCACGGCGTCCCGCTCTCGGCCGAAGTGCGCGCTGAGCTGCGCGCCGTGGCGCAGGAGCAGGGTGTCGACCCCGCGCTGACCGCGGTCCTGGACAGCACCGCCCCCGCCCAGGCGCCGCCGGCCGGGTCCGGCGGCGCGGCGGAAGGGGCGCGGTAGTGCCCCCGGCGCGGCGCAGCGAGGAGTTCTTCTCCGAGGACGGGGTCGCGGGGTTCCTCAGTCCCGCGGGCCGCCGCTCCCGGCGCCCGCGTGCGCCGGGCCGCCGCCGTCGCGGTGCTCGTGGCCCCAGCTCACCAGCGGCTCCAGGGCATCCAGCAGGCCCCGCCCGCGCGGCGAGGGCCGGTAGAGGATCTGCACCGGGGTCGTGGGTACCACCTCGCGTTCAAGCAGGCCCAACGACTCCAGTTCCTTCAGCCGCTGGGAGAGCATCCGGTCGGAGATGCCGCCGATGAACCTGCGGTACTCGCTGAAGCGCTGCGCTCCGCGCGCTCCGGCGAGCAGGATCACCCCCATCCAGCGGCGCCCGACGAGCTCCAGCACCTCTTGGAAGACGTCGCAGTCCTGGTCATGGGAAACGTGGGAGGGCGCGGCGTCCGGGGCTCCGGCGCCGCAGTCTCCGGCAATCGCTGAGTTAGCCACATACTTAAAATAAGTAGCTAATCTGATATTGGCAAGGGGTGCCGAGAGCGCCAACCGTCGCCATCGCCGAGCTGTGCGGGCCCGGGCCCCTCGAGAACGCGCGCCGCCGCCCTCATCCGCCGGGCGGGAGGCCGTCCAGCGCCGCCGTCGCCTCGCGCTCGGCCGCGTCGGCGCTGCGGGAGAGCAGGCGCAGTGCCGGTGCTGCCAGCGCCGTGCCGAGCACGATCGCGCTGCCCGCGGCCAGGGACGGCAGCCGGAGGTCGACGCGCCCTAGCAG
The DNA here is from genome assembly GCF_031845375.1 of Streptomonospora wellingtoniae. Lineage (NCBI taxonomy): Bacteria > Bacillati > Actinomycetota > Actinomycetes > Streptosporangiales > Nocardiopsidaceae > Streptomonospora > Streptomonospora wellingtoniae. Next base: position 38,561 of record NZ_JAVREK010000012.1, on the reverse strand, counting down.
CCCGCCGAGCGCGGCGCCCAGCGGCGCCGCGCTCGCCCCCGCGGTCCGGATGCACGACAGCGCGCGGCCCAGCAGCGCGCCCGGCACCACCAGCTGCCAGATCCCCGCCGTGACCACGTTGACCACGGCCGCGGCGAAGGCGAGGGCGCACCACGCCAGCCCGCCGGTCACAGCGCCGGGGGAGAGCGCGAAGGACGCCGAGAGCGCTCCCAGCGCGGCGAAGGCCAGCGCGCAGGTGGCGAACCTCCCCAGGCGGCGGACCAGCCCGTCGGCCGAGGCGGCGCCGAGCACTCCGCCCGCCGCCGCGGACGACAGGAAGAGTCCGTAGAGGGCCTCGGGAACACCGAAGTGGTCCTGGACCAGCAGGACGAGGACGGCCGACTGGGCCATCATCGCCGCGTTCACCAGCGCGAGCAGCAGTGCGACGGTGCGGAGCCCGCGCCTGCCGAACACAGCGCCCAGTCCCACTCCCAGATCGGCGGCGACCGACCGGAGGCCGCCGCCGGCGCCGGCGCGTGCGGCCCTCCCCGGTCCCGCCGGGCGGCGCACCGCCGCCGGCAGGCCCAGCAGCACGAGCGCGCCCACCAGGTAGGCGCCCGCGTTGAGGGCCAGCGGCAGCGCCGCCGCGACGGCGAAGAGCAGACCGGCCACGGAGGCTCCGGCGAACTGCTCGGCGACGAGCTTGCCGCCCTCCAGCCGGCCGTTGGCCCGGTCCAGGGTCCCCGCGGGCACCACGTCGGGCAGTGCGGCCCGCCCCGAGAGGTCGTAGAACACCTCGCAGAGCATCGCGGCGAACATGACGGCGTACAGCCCCCAGACGGTGGCCTGCCCCGTGGCGACCAGGACGGCCAGCAGCGCGAGCGCGCAGCACCGCACCGTGTTGGCCGCGGCCATCAGCCGCACGCGGTCCGCGCGGTCCACGACGACGCCCGCGAGCAGCCCGAACAGCAGCCATGGCAGGAACCGCGCAATCGCCAGCCCGGAGACCTGGAGCGGGTCGTCGGTGAGCGTCGCCGCCGCCATCGGCAGCGCCGTGAGCATGGTGCCGTCGGCGAGGTTGCTGGAGAGCGCGCCGCCCCAGAAGCGGCGGAAATCCCGCCCGAGGCCGGCTGCGCCGCCTACGCGGCCGCCGGGCGCGCCCCGATCGGCGGGGGCTGCGCCTGGCCTCGGCGGGCGGCGGGACCTTCTCCTGTTGGACACGACGAGCGCCGATTATTCGCCATCGCACCAGCCGGCCACAAGAGCGCCGGACGGCGCGGGAACCTCGGCCGCGTCCCGTGCCAGCTCCGCCAGCCACCCCGGCGCGCCCGGCTCCGACAGCACGGCGCGGAGGGCCCTCCGGAGACGGCGGCGGTTGCGGCCGGAGCCGACCGACTCCACCTTCGGTGGCAGGGCCGCGAGGATCGATTCGCACTCCGGCCACGCCCGAGCCGCGGTGTAGGCACGCAGCAGGGACACCTGGTGGTGGAGGGCCGCCCTGCCGTCCGGGTGGAACGCGGCGGCGGCCGCCGCCGCGTGTTCGAGTTTCGGCAGAGCCGCACCGGCGTCATCCAAGGCGAGCAGCGCCTCACCTTCGTGCCCGCTCAGCTCGCCGTCGTCGACCCACCATGTCCACGTCGGATCCCGGCTCGTGAGCGAGTCGCTCAGGGCCGCACGCGCACGCCCGAGCTCGTTCGCGGCACGCCCGCCGTCGCCCATCCGTGCCAGCGCCCTTCCCCGGCGGATGCGTGCCAGCAGTGCGACCCGGGGTGGAATCCGGGGCTGGGTCAGCAGCTCGTCCGCTATACACAGCGAATCCCCGGGGAGGCCGGCCTCGACGGTCTGCAGCGCCAGGTTCGTCAGCGCGAACCGCTCCATCGAGCGGTCGCCGGCATGGCGCGCGAGCACGCGGGCCTCCAGCGTCGCCGCGCGCGCGGCCTGCTGCCTGTCGGCGTCGAACAGCAGCCACCCGGCGAGTTCGGCCACCTCGGCCACGGAGGCCAGATAGTCCCGCCGGTAGGGTCCGGGGACGGCACCGGATGCCAACCGCCGCTGCGCATCGCGCCAGACGCGCACGGCGGCGGGAGCGATCGCGTCTCCGCCGTGGCGGCTGTCATGGGCCACGAGGCGATCGACCGCCTCGCGCATGTGCCCGATCCCGTCCACGTGGCGATCGAGGTCCCGGGGGGACCGGCCGCCCTCGCTCGCTCGGCGAGCGGTCCTGCCGGAATCGTCGGCCATAGGGCTCCCGTGGTGTCGACCGTCGTCCTCCCAGAGTAGGCAGCGAGGCCGCCTCGCCGGCGGTCCGCCGCGGACCGGCGGAAACCGCCCCGGAAAAAACCCGCGCGCGGGTGTCGATCCGGCGGGCGGTCGTTCGACGTACAGGGTGAGGGGCGGGGGGAGAGCCCCCCGCCGAACGCGAACCGAGGAGAGACCATGCCGCGCTTCCTGTCGATCAGCCGCCACGACGAGCGGAACCGCCCCGCCGAGCCGCCCGCCCCCGAGCTGCAGCAGCGTATGGCCGAGCTGTACGAGGAGATCACCAAGGCGGGCGTCGTGCTGGACATGGCCGAGCTCGCCCCGACGTCCGAGGCGACCCGGGTCGCCTGGGTCGACGGCCGGGCCGAGTACACCGACGGCCCTTTCACCGAGAGCAAGGAGGTCGTCGGCGGCTACACCGTCATCCAGGCCAAGGACAAGGCCGAGGCGCTGGAGTGGACCCGCCGTTTCCTGGAGGTGCAGGGCCGGTACGAGCCCGGCACCACGGTCGAGGTCCGCGAGATCGCCGAGGACTGAGCGCACCGGCTTGCCGCGCGCGTGCGCCCCTGCTGAGATGGCGGCATGGGCACGGCCAGCGCGGTGAGCACGGCGGAAGCGGTCGAGACGGTCTTCCGCATCGAGTCCGCGCGGATCATCGCCGGCGTCGCGCGCATCGTGCGCGATGTCGGCATCGCAGAGGAGATCGCGCAGGACGCCGTTGTCGCCGCGCTGGAGCAGTGGCCGGAGTCGGGCATCCCGGACAAGCCGGGTGCCTGGCTCACGGCCACCGCCAAGCACCGCGCCGTCGACCTGGTCCGCCGCCGGGAGACCTACTCCCGCAAGCTGGCCGAGGTCGGCCGGGCGCTGGAGGACCGGCCTCCCGCCGAGCCGCCCGATGATGACGACATCGACGACGACCTGCTCCGGCTGATCTTCACCGCCTGCCACCCCGTGCTGTCCGCCGAGGCGCGGGTCGCGCTCACCCTGCGCCTGCTGGGCGGGCTGACCACACGCGAGATCGCCCGCGCCTTCCTGGCCGCCGAGCCGACCGTCGCGCAGCGCATCGTGCGCGCCAAGCGCACGCTGGCCGCGGCGGGGGTCCCCTTCGAGGTCCCTGGCGGCGCCGCGCGCTCTGAGCGCCTGGACTCGGTGCTGGAGGTGGTCTACCTGGTGTTCAACGAGGGCTACTCGGCCACCGCGGGCGACGACCTCGTACGGCCGGGACTCTGCGAGGACGCGCTGCGCCTGGCCCGGGTGCTGGCCGGATTGATGCCCGACGAGCCCGAGGTGCACGGGCTGGCGGCGCTCCTGGAGCTCCAGGCCTCCCGCACCGCGGCCCGCACCGGTCCCGACGGCGCGCCGGTGCTGCTGGCCGGCCAGAACCGCGCCAAGTGGGACCGGCTGCTGATCCACCGCGGATTCGCGTCGCTGCGGCGCGCCGGGAGGGGGCCCTACGCCCTGCAGGCCGCGATCGCCGCATGCCACGCCGGAGCCGGGTCCTATGCGGACACCGACTGGACGGCGATCGCCTCCCTCTACGGGCTGCTGCTGGAGGTGCAGCCCTCGCCGGTGGTCGCGCTGAACCGGGCGGTCGCGGTCTCCCGCGCCCGCGGTCCGGAAGCGGGCCTGGTCCTCGTGGAGGAGTTGGCCGGCGTGCCCGCCCTGCGCGATTACCACCTGCTGCCCAGCGTGCGTGCCGACCTGCTGGAAGCGCTGGGCCGCACGGACGAGGCCGCCGCGGAGTTCGCGCGGGCGGCGTCGCTGACCGCCAACGAACGCGAGCGCGGCCTCCTGTTGGAGCGGGCCGCCCGCACCGGAGCGGCCGGCGGCCGGGCGGCGCGGGAGGGGCCGGTGTGACCGGACGCGCGCGGCGGGTGCTCCTCGACGACACCGGCGCGGCGGTGGTACTCGACCTCCCTCCGCGGCGGGTCGTCTCGCTTGTGCCCTCGCTCACCGAGGCGCTCGCAGCCGATGCGCCGGACGTGCTGGTCGGTGCGACGCAGTGGTGCACGCACCCGCCGGGGCTCGGGGCCGCACGCGTGCGCGGCACGAAGAACCCCGACCGCCGCGCGATCGCGGCACTGGACCCCGGCCTGGTGGTGGCCAACAAGGAGGAGAACCGCGAGCTGGACGTCCGCCGGCTGCGTGCGGCCGGCATCCCGGTGTGGGTGACCGTGATCGAGTCCGTGCCCCAAGGGCCGGCCTCCCTGGAGCGGCTGTTCACCCTGGCCCTGGACCGGCCGCCGCCAGCCTGGCTGCGCAGCGCGCAGCGCCTGTTGGCCGACCGGCCCGGCCGCGGCGAGGCGGTTGTAGATGCGGACGGCCTCGGTGGTCTCGGCGGTGTGCACCTCGGCCGAGCGGGACCGCAGCAGGTCGAGGGTGCGCGGGTCGACCTCCAGGCGGCCGTGCGTGCCGCGGGGGAGGAGGACCACCGCCGCGGCCGAAGTCCAGTAGCTCCTCGACGGCGGCGGGCTGGATGCCGGGGTGGTGGGCGGTGCCGGTCTGGCTCCAGTGCCAGGCGCGCCCGCCGCCGGGGAAGAGCTCGAAGTCCGTGCCCACGGTCGTCGGCGCCGGGCCGTCGCGGCCCGGCGCCGAACCGGCGCCGGCGATCTCCAAGCGGCCCCATGACAGAGACAGCACGCGCGGCGAAGCGCCCGCGGTACCTGCCATCTGCGCTCACTCCCTTCGGTCCGCTCGTCACCCGGAACCCCGCCTGCGACGGCGCCCGGCGATTCCGCGCCGCCGACTGCGGCGCGGACGCGGATCCGGAGGAAGTTGTTTCCCGAAGTCGCCCTACGCACAGGAGCGGACCCGTAAAGTTTCCCTCAGACATGGCTTGCGCGGTCGAGTCCGGCTACCCCCTCCCCCCCGACATTGAGAGAGCAGAATTCCGATGAGCGATGCCCTCAGGTTTCCCCCGACAGATCTGGACATGTCGAAGCCGACCATCGCCCGGGCCTACGACGCCCTGTTGGGCGGCAAGGACAACTTCGCCCCCGACCGCGAGCTCGCCGCCGCGGTGGAGGAGCTCAACCCCGGCATGACCGACCTCGCGATCGAGAACCGCGGGTTCCTTTCGCGCGGTGTCCAGTACGTGGCCAACGAGCTGGGCATCGACCAGTTCCTCGACCTCGGCTCGGGGCTGCCCACCGTCGAGAACACCCACCAGGTCGCCCAGCGCAACTCCCCGGGCAACCGCGTCGTCTACGTCGACATCGACCCGATGGTGCTCGCGCACGCGCGTGCGCTGATGGTGGAGAACGAGACGACCACTGTGATCACCGCCGACCTGCGCGACGTCGAGAAGGTGCTGGGCGACCCGGGCACGCGCCGCCTCCTCACGACCGAGCAGCCGGTGTGCCTGATGCTGGTCTCGCTGCTGCACTGCATCCCCGACGAGGACGACCCCTTCGACCTCGTGCGGAGCTATCTGGAGCCCTTCCCCTCGGGATCGGCGCTGGTGTACTCGCACCTGTGCGCCGACGACGTCGAACACGGCCGGCTCTTCACCGAGCGGGTCCACGCCTCGGGCGCACCGTGGGGCCGCGTGCGCGACCCGCGGGAGTGCGCGGCCGCGGTCGCCGACCTGGAGCTCGTCTCGCCGTCCGTGGACGGCGCGGAGCCGGCCCGCCTGGTCGACTGCGACACCTGGCGCAAGCCGGGCACCGATCCGGTCGACATCCCCGGCGAGGACAAGCGCATCTGGGAGCACGCGGGGGTCGCGGTCAAGCCCTAACGGCGACGGCTGGGTGCCGGCCGCCGAACAAGCCCGGCGGCACCCGCCACAGCACCGTCGATCTTGTAGCTATCGCAAACGGAAATCGCTTTCCTTCACGATAGCTACAAGATCAACGGGGTTCACCGTGGCCGGGACGGCCGGGCCACCGCTTCTCGTCCTTGAGCGTGTCGTAGACCGCGAAGAAGGACTTCTTGCGGGTGAAGTCCTCGGTCATGACCGTGGCCGCGCCCTGGCCCTCGAAGAAGACCGGCACCCAGGAGTACTTGTCGGTGAAGCCCCAGATCGTGAAGGAGTCGCAGCCCTCCACGTCCAGGCAGGCCGACAGCGCCTGCCGGTAGTAGTCGGCCTGGGTGTCCAGCTGCTCCTCGGTGGGCTCGCCGCTCTCCGGCAGCGTCATGCGTACGTCGATCTCGGTGATGGCCGTGCCCAGGCCCAGCTCGTCGAAGCGGCGCAGATTCTCCTCCAAGCCGCCGGGGAACGGGTAGTCGAGGCTGAGGTGCGCCTGGGCGGAGAAGCCGTGCAGCGGGACGCCGTCGGCGAGCAGCTCTCGGGACAGCTCGTAGTAGGCGTCGCTCTTGGCGTTGGCGCTCTCGACGCCGTAGTCGTTGAGGTAGAGCTCGGCGTGCGGGTCGGCGCGGTGCGCCCAGCGGAACGCGTCGGCGATGACGCCCGGGCCCAGCTCGCGCAGCCAGATGTTCTCCTCGGTGCGCAGTTCGCCCTCGGAGTCGAAGATCTCGTTGGCGACGTCCCACTGCTGGATCCGGCCCCTGTAGCGGCCGACGACGGTGGTGATGTGGTCGCGCAGGATGGACCGCAGCTCGGTGTCGGTGAAGTCGCCCTCCTCCAGCCACTCGGGGTTCTGGCTGTGCCAGAGGAGGGTGTGGCCGCGGACGGCCTGGCCGTGGCGCCCGGCGAAGCCGACGATGCGGTCCGCCATCGCGAAGTCGTACTCGTCGCGCTCGGGGTGGATGTACTCCCACTTCATCTGGTTCTCGGGTGAGACCGAGTCGAACTGGCGCGCCAGCGTTCTGCGGTAGCGGCGGTCCGAGGTGAAGGGGTCGGGGTAGTCCTGTTCGAGGTGGTGGCCGCCGCCGGCGACCGCGGTGCCGATGCGGAACCCGTGGGGTGCGGCCCAGCGCAGCCGCTCGGCCTTGCCGTGGGAATGGTGGGGAGGCCAGTGGCGCTCGGCGGTGTCGGCGGAGGCCGCGGGGACGGCCAGCGGGACGGTCAAGGCGGCTGCGGCCAGGGCGGTGGTGGCGAAGCGGATGGGTCTCATCTGGGGGGATCTCCCATTCGGTCTGCCGCTTGGCATTTTCCGGAATATTCCGATTTGCGGCGTCGAAGGACAGTAAGCGCTCCTGGCCAGAGCGTCAATCCCCCGGACTCCGCCCCGCCGCACTCCTCCGCCCGCGCGGTTGGGCGTCCCGCCCGACCGCCTCCGCCCGCGACGTCCGTACTCTGGGTAGGTACGAAGGAGGAGCAGTGGCCGATACCCCGACCCCAGCCGTGACGATCTCCGCAATCGCCGAGGAGGCCGGCGTCTCCGCGCCGACCGTCTCGCGCGTCCTCAACGGCAGGGGCGACGTAGCGCCCGCCACCCGCGAGCGCATCGAGTCCTTGCTGCGGGCCCGCGGCTACCGCCGCCGGGGCAGCCGCGGGGGTGAGATGGTCGGGCTGCTGGACCTGGTCTTCAACGACCTGGACAGCCCGTGGGCGGTGGAGATCATCCGCGGTGTCGAGGACGCCGCCCACGCGGTGGGCAGCGGCATCGTCGTCTCGGCGATCCACCGCCGCGCCAGCTCGACGCGCCAGTGGCTGCAGAACGTCCGCTCACGCACCAGCGACGGCGCCGTGCTCGTCACCACCGACCTGGACTCCTCGCTGCGCGCGGAGCTGGAAGACCTGCACATGCCCTCGGTGGTGATCGACCCGGTGGGCGTGCCCGACCTCGCGGTGCCCACGATCGGCGCCACCAACTGGGCGGGCGGGCTCAGCGCCACCGACTACCTGATCAGCCTGGGGCACCGGCGCATCGCGTTCGTCGCCGGTCGGCCCGAGCTGTGGTGCAGCCGCGCCCGCCTCGACGGCTACCGGGCGGGGCTGGAGACCGCCGGGCTGGACGTCGACGACGACTTGGTCGTGCCGGGCGAGTTCGACTACGAGTCCGGGTTCCGGGCCGGCGAGCACCTGTTCGGCCTGGCCGAGCCGCCGACCGCGGTGTTCTCCGCAAGCGACCAGATGACGCTCGGCGTCTACGAAGCGCTGCGCCGGCGCGGCCTGCGCGTACCCGCCGACGTCAGCGTGATCGGGTTCGACGACCTCCCCGAGGCGCGCTGGGCCTCGCCCCCGCTGACCACGGTGCGCCAGCCGCTGGCCGAGATGGGCCGACTCGCCGTGCGCACAGTGCACCGGCTGGTGGGCGGCGAGTCCATCGAGAGCCCGCGTGTGGAGCTGGCCACCGAGCTCGTCGTACGCGACAGCACCGCTGCCGTGCCGGGCGCGCCGGCGCGGTGAGGGGGGATCCGCGACCGCCTGCGGCGGTTCTCGCCGTGGGACGTTGACATCGCGCACTCGGCTCTTTATGTTGCGATTATATTCCGGAAGATTCCGGAAAATGACACGCTAGGAGTCTCGCGTGAGTGACGGAACATCCCCCAAGCGGGGCCGCGTCGTCGCGACGCTGCTGACCATCGGCCTCACCGTCTTCGCCGCCGCCGCTCCGGCGCACGCCGCGCCACAGGACAATCGCTATCATCCCGCAGCGGGCGCCAAGGGCACCGCCACGCCCGAGGTCGTCACCCAGACAGGGGTGCCCGGCCAATCGGTCGCCCTCACCTTCGACGACGGCCCCAACCCGGGTGAGACGCCCCGACTGCTCGACGTGCTGCGCCGGCACGACGTCAAGGCCGTGTTCTGCCTGTGGGGCCAGCACGCGCAGCAGCACCCCGACCTCGTCCGCCAGATCGCCGACGCGGGCCACACACTCTGCAACCACTCGATGTACCACGCCGATCTCGCCTCGCAGTCCTGGAGCAGCGTCGCCGCCGATCTGGAGGCGACGAACCAGGCGATCCATGACGCGGTTCCCTCGGCCGACATCCCCTACTTCCGCGCGCCCTACGGTTCTTGGGGCCAGAGCCCGCAGGTCGCCGCGGAAATGGGAATGCAGCCGCTGGGCTGGAGTCTTGCCGTCGAGGACTGGAACACGCCAGGCACCCAGGTGCTGGCGGACCGGCTGCGGCAGGGCATCACGCGGCAGTCGGTGGTCCTTCTCCACGACGGCGGCGGCGACCGCAGTCAGACGATCGAGGCCGTCGACCGCGTCGTCCCCGAACTGCAGTCCCAGGGCTGGCGGTTCGTCCGCCCGGCGACCAGGGGATAGGCACCCCGGCGAGACGCGGGCACGGCAGCCGTGGCCGAGGCCGTACCCTCCGGGCTGCTCCGCCCGGGCGGGGCGCGGTAGGCCGGACCCTCCGCCCCGGCCGGATACACGGAGCGGCCGGGGCGGAGACCGGTCCCGCGCGGGCGCGCCACCCTTGCGCCGGCGCCCGAAGAATCCGCCGCCACCGCCTCCGCGCGCCCGACCAGCTGGTAAGGCGCGCGGAGGCGCTCTGCTGCCGGGCTGGGCGGGCGAGTGTCGGATAGCCGCCGTGCCTGCTCCAAACCGCGTCCGGTCGTGTTCTCACCGCTCTCTAGCGTTCGCCGCCTATTCTCACGCGAGTGCTGCCCGCTGGGGGCGCAGGGGAAGGGGCGCCGCGTGCTGGCGAACGTGACCGGGACGCGAGCGGGGACGAGGACGGACGGGACGGTGACGGCGATGCGCGCCGAGCACTCCGAGAGCGCACAGGCCGCCACCCAGGAGCAGGTCCTGCTCGTCGAGGACGACCCGAACATCCGGGAGCTGCTGACCGCCTCGCTGGAACTCAGCGGCTACACCGCCCGCGGCGCCGCCGACGCGGACACCGCCGTGGCCGGGCTCGCCGCATTCACGCCCGACATCGCCGTGGTCGACATCATGCTCCCCGGTCGCAGCGGGCTCGACCTCGTCGCCGACCTGCGCGGGGTGCTGCCCGGCCTGCCGGTGCTCCTGCTGACCGCGCGCGGCTCGGTCGGGGACCGCGTGGCCGGCCTGCGGGCCGGCGCCGACGACTACGTGACCAAGCCGTTCAGCCTCGACGAGGTGCTGCTGCGCCTGCAGGCGATCCTGCGCCGCACCGGCGTCCAGCCGCCCGACGAGGAGGTGCAGCTGCGCTACGCCGACCTCGAACTGTGCGAGGACGCCCACGAGGCCCGCCGCGGCGGCACGCCCGTCCCGCTGTCGCGCACGGAACTGGCGCTGCTGCGCTACCTCATGGTCAACGCGGGCCGCATCGTCAGCAAGCCCCAGATCCTCGACCGCGTCTGGGGCGGCGAAGCCGGCGACACCCGGGTGGTGGAGACCTACATCAGCTACCTGAGGCGCAAGATCGACACCGGGCGTATCCCGCTGATCCACACGGTATGGGGCGTCGGCTACACACTGCGCATCGGCGCCCAGGACCGCCGATGAGCCTCCGCTCGCGGCGGCCGGTGCCCAGGGCGCTGGGCGCACGGCTGAGCCTGGTGGTGGTGTGCCTGACCACGGTGTGCCTGGTCGTGTTCGGGGGCGCGGGCGCGACACTGCTCCACCGCCACCTGCTGAACGAGGTCGACACGCGCCTGCACACCATCCTGGACGGCCCGCAGGGCGGCGCCCCGCCGCACGAGAGGGGCGGGGGAGAGGGCGCAGGCGAAGGGCGGGGCGATGGGCGGGGCGGCGGCCCTCCGCCGCCCTTCCCCACCGATCTGCGGACGCTCACCGTCGACGCGGACGGCGACGTCGCTTCCGTGGTCGGGCAGACCGGTTCGGACGCCTCGCTGCCTGACCTCGGCGGTGTCGGTGTGGAGAGGATGCGCGACCTCGCCGGTCGGCCGTTCACCGTCCCCGGCGAGTCCGGCGGCGGCCGGTGGCGCGTGGTGACCGAATCCGGAGAGGACGGGAAGGTGCGGGTGGCCGCGCAGTCGCTCGCCGGCGTGGACGGCACCGTGACCCAGCTCCTGGCGATCGAGGCGGGTGTGGGAGCCGCCCTGCTGGGCCTGCTGGGCTTCGCCGCAGTGGCGACGGTGCGCCTGGGACTGCGCCCGCTGCACGCGATCGAGTCGACCGCCCAGGCCATCGCGGCCGGCGACCTGGACCGCCGCATCCCCGACCAGGACCCCGCAACCGAGACGGGGCGGCTGGGTGCGGCGCTGAACGTGATGCTGTCCGGTCTGGCGCGGGCGGTCCGGGAGCGGGACCGGTCGGTGGCGGTGACGCAGCGCTTCGTCGCCGACGCCTCCCATGAGCTGCGCACGCCGCTGTCGTCCATCCGCGGGTTCGCCGAGCTGTACCGGCAGGGCAGGGACCGCGGCGTGGTGGCCGAGGACGCGAAGGCGGACCGGTGGATGTCGCGGATCGAGGACGAGGCCGGGCGCATGGCGGGCCTGGTCGACGACCTGCTGCTGCTCGCCCGCTTCGATGAGGCGCCGCTGCTCGACCGCACCGGCGTCGAACTGGGGGAGATCGCCGAGCAGGTGGCGGCGGGTGTACGGGCGCGCGCACCGCAGACCCCGGTCGAGGTGGCGGCACCCTCCGCGGTGCACACGGTCGGCGACGCCGACCGGTTGCGCCAGGTGCTGGAGAACCTCGTGGGCAACGCCGTCGAGCATACGCCGCCCGGCACCCCGGTGCGCATCAGCGTCGGCGCGGCCGCCGCCGCGCAGCCGCGGACCGCCGCTTCGATCGGCGAGCTGCCCGCGGACATGGCGGAGGCCGCCGTCGTCGAGGTGCGCGACGAAGGGCCGGGCATCCCCGCCGAGCAGTTGGCGCATGTCTTCGACAGGTTCTACCGGGTGGACGAGTCGCGCTCGCGCGGGGGAGCGGGGCTGGGACTGCCCATCAGCGCCGCGTTCGTGGCAGCCCACGACGGCGTGATCGGCGTCGACTCCCAACCGGGCCGAGGCACCGTGTTCAGCGTGGTGCTGCCGGTGCAGTGAGGCGGGGCGCGGGTGCGGGCGGCCGATTTGCGGGGCGGGCGGCGATGGAGGTGATCGTCGGCGCCGGCCCCCCGGGAGGCGTAAGCGTCTCCCTCGTGCGCGGGAGGCGGCGACCGCCCCGACGTGGTTGCGTTGACACCGGCATTCAGGGGAGACCGACCAGGGGAGGGTGGCCGTGGGCGACGACGGTTCGGGAGCCGACGTGAGGGACGGTGCGTCCGAAGCCGAGTGCGTGAAGGGCGGCGTCCGACTCCTCGGCGGTACCGCAGCGGCCTCCGCGGGCCTGCTCGCCGCCGCGCACCTCCTCGTCGCCGGAGCCGCCACTGCGGGCGGAGTCCCGGCCGGTTCGGGTGTGCTGGCCTGGATTCTCCTACCACCGCTGGCCGCGGTCGGGTTCGCGCTGGCGACGCTCGCGCTGGCCTTCGATAGAAAGCCGCTTCCGCGAGGGCTGCTGCTGGGCCTGGTCTGGACCCACACGGCGCTGATGGCGGCGCTCGTCGCGCTGAGCCTGTTCGGCTTCGCTGCCGGCGTTCCGCTGACGCTGTCCTCGGCATTCGGCGGGCCCTTCGCCTATGCGCTGGTTTCGCTGGCGGCCTACGCCGCCTTCCTGACCCGCCTGCTCAGACAACGCCCCACCGCCGCTGCCGCACCTCGCACCTGAGCAGGGGCCGGCGAAGCCCTCGGCCACAGGGTTCGACGGCGTGCGGCCCCGCCGTCCCCGCCGTCCGTCCGCACCCGCTCCCCGCCTACCTCGGAACCAGTACCTCGACCGCCCCGGCGACCGCTTCGGCGTGGAGCGGGAGCGGGCCCGCGGGCTCTCCGTCGGCGTAGGCGCGCATGCCGGGGGTGTGCAGGCGCACGCTGTTGGCGTGGAAGGTGCGCACGAGCGGGTGGGTCGCGTGGGTACCCCGGTAGATGCGCGGGAACGCGCGCAGCAGCTGCCCGGCGGTCGCCGGGCCCACGGCCGTGACGGCGAGTCTGCCGTCGCCGGGGTCGGCGTGCGGGCAGATGCGCATGCCGCCGCCGTAGAAGGCGGTGTTGCCCACAGCCACCAGCATCCCCTCAAGGTGCTCCTCGTGTCCGTCGGCCTCGATCGTGAACGGCAGCGGGCGCAGCCGGCCGAGCTCGGCCATGACCGCGGCGGCGTAGCGCAGACGGCCGCGCGGCCAGCGCATACGGTCGGTGCGCTCCACGACCAGGGAGTCGAACCCGCTGGTCAGGACGGTGCCGAACCAGAGCGGGCGGCCGCCGCCCGCGGGCGGCGAGCAGCGGCCCAGGTCGATCCTGCGCCGCACACCGCCGAGGACGACGTCGGCGGCGGCGTCGGGGTCCGCGGAGGGGATGCCCAGTGCGCGGGCGAAGTCGTTGCCCGTGCCGCTGGGCAGTACGGCCAGGGCGGTGGAGGTGCGGGCCAGCTCCTGCAGGGCGAGGTGGACCATGCCGTCTCCCCCGGCCACCGCCAGGACGTCGGCGCCGGCGGAGACGCAGGCGCGGGCCCGCTCCCTCGTCTCGGCGGCGTCGCGCCCCGCGACCACATCGACCTCGACGCCCCGGGAAAGCAGCCGCCGCGCCGCCCGCGCCGCGATCCGCTCCCCGGCGTTTCCGCCCGCCGCCGGGTTGACCAGCAGCGTGACGGTTCCCGATGCCGCACCGGCGGCGCCGGAGGTCACGACCGCTCCGGGATGAGCTTGCCGGGATTGAGCACCCCTACCGGGTCCAGGGTGTCCTTCACCGCGCGCAACACCTGCACGCCCAGGGGTCCGACTTCGGCCTCCATCCACGGCCGGTGGTCCGTGCCCACCGCGTGGTGGTGGGAGATGGTCGCGCCGCATGCGGCGATCGCGTCGCCGGCGGCGCACTTGGCCGCGCGCCAGCGGCCCAGCGGATCCCGGCCCGCCGCCGCGGCGACCGTGAAGTACAGCGACGCGCCCTCGGGATAGACGTGGGACACGTGGCAGAGCACGAGGGGCGCGGAGCCGTCGCCGGTCGCCAGCGCGCCGGTCAGCGCTTCCATCACCGCTTCGCGCAACGTGTGCAGGCCGGACCAGGTGGTGGCGGTCTCCAGGGTCTCGGCCAGCACGCCGGCGTCCAGCAGGGCGTCGCGCAGATAGGGGGCGAGGTAGCGGCCGCCGCGCCACCGGGCGACCGGCTCGGCGCCCAGTTCGTCGCCGCCGGCCCGCCGCAGAGTCTGCGCGGTCAGCGTGCGTACCGCCGCCGCCTGCTCGGCGCCGCCCTCGTGGGTGATCACGGCGAGGCATCCCGGGACGGCCTCCTCGTCGGCGAGGAGGGCGTTGACGAAGGTCTCCTGCTCGTCGGAGAGCCGCACCAGCGTGGGCCGCACGCCGCTCTGGGCGAGCGCCCGCAGGGCCTCGGCGCCGGCGGCGAAGTCGGGGAAGACCCACGCCTCGTCGTGCCGCGCCTCCGGCACCGGGCGCACGCGCAGGGTCGCCTCGGTGATCACGCCGAAGGCGCCCTCCGACCCCAGCAGCAGCCGACGCAGGTCCGGCCCGGCAGCCGAGGAGGGCGCGCGGCCCAGGTCCAGCGTGCCGCGCGGGGTCGCGGCCCGCAGCGAGACCACCATGTCGTCGAAGCGCCCGTAGCCCGACGAGGACTGGCCGCAGGAGCGGGTGGCCGCGTAGCCGCCGATGGTGGCGTACTCGTAGCTCTGCGGCTGGTGCCCCAGCGTCAGCCCGTGCGCGCCCAATAGTTCCTCGGCCTCGGGGGTCCGCAGGCCCGCCTGCAGGGTCGCGGTGCCGGCCGTGCCGTCGACGGCGACGAGCCGGTCCAGGCGCCGCAGGTCCAGGGCCACGGCGGCGGTGAAGGCCCCGCGCAGCGGCTCGACCCCGCCGACGACGCTGGTGCCGCCGCCGAAGGGCACCACGGCCACGCCGTGCTCGGCGCACACGGCCAGCACCGCGGCGACCTCGTCGTGGTCCGCCGGCAGTACCACCGCGTCGGGGGCGTCGGCGACGTCGCCTGCGCGGCGGCGCAGCAGGTCGGGGGTGCTCTTGCCGCCGGCGTGGCGGATCCGGGCGGAGGCTCCGGCGTCCACGTGTTCGGCGCCGACGGCGTCGGCCAGCGCCGCGCGGGCGGGCTCGGGGAGGGCGCCGGGCGGCGGGCGCAGGTCGGATTCGGCCGTGCGGCGGCGGGCGTCCTCCGGCGCGGCGCCGAGCACCCGAACGATCAGCTCTCGCTGGGGCTCCGTCAGCGACACGGCGTGCGCGGGGTCGCCCCAGGCGTCCCAGGAGGGCTCGCCCACGCGGCGGGTGGGTTCCGTCATGCGTTACAGTTTTCCATATGGTGTCAATTAGTAACGAGGAGGAAGCGGAGTCGCCGGCCGACCCGCTGGCCCAGACCCTCCTCGACGCGGCCCGCGAGTCCGTCGCCGTCTTCGGCCTGCGGCGGCTGACCCTCACCGACGTCGCCCGCCGCGCGGGGGTGAGCCGCCCGACCGTCTATCGGCGCTGGCGCGACATCGACACCCTCCTCGGCGACCTGCTGACCCGCGAGATGCGCGCCGTGGTCGCGGCGGCCGCGCCGCGCGCCGCCGCCGAGGGCGCCGACGGACGCACCCGCCTGGTGGCGGGCGCGGCGTGCGTCCTCGCCGACCTGCGCGCGCACCCGCTGATGACCCGCATCCTCACCGCCGAGCCGGAGGCGCTGGTGACCTACACCTTCCAGCGCCTGGGCTCCAGCCAGCGCCACGCGCTCGCCTTCGTCGAGGAGCAGATCCGCGCCGGGCAGAACGACGGATCGGTGCGCGCTGGCGAGCCCGCGGCGCTCGCCCGGATGGTGCTGCTCCTGGTTCAAAGCGCCGCCCAGTCCTGGCGCCTGGTGGAGGACGTCCTCGACCTCGACGGGCTCACCCGGGAGGTGCGCCGCATGCTCGAGAGCTACCTGCGCCCGCAGGATGAGCGCGCCGCCGACCACGCGCACCGCGGCCGGGCGGCGGGCACCGGACAAGGCGCGCAGGCATGAGCGCCGACCCCGCCCCCGGCGCTTCCCTCAACGCCGCCCGCCGGGCCCGGGACCTCGACCGCCTGGCGCGCGATCCCCGCGTGGACCTGCTGGTCGTCGGCGGCGGTGTCACCGGAGCGGGCATCGCCCTCGACGCGGCCTCGCGCGGGCTCTCGGTGGTGCTCGCCGAGAAGCACGACCTGGCGTTCGGGACCAGCCGGTGGAGTTCCAAGCTCGTCCACGGCGGCCTGCGCTACCTCGCCACCGGCCAGGTCGGCATCGCCCGCGAGAGCGCGCGCGAGCGCCACATCCTCATGTCGCGCACCGCGCCGCACCTGGTCCGGCCGTTGCCGATGCTGCTGCCCCTGCACGCCGGGGTGAGTCGCGCGCAGGCCGCCGCCACCCGCACCGGGCTGCTCATGGGCGACGCCCTGCGCCTGTCGGCCGGCACCAGCGGCGCGCTGCTGCCCGCCTCCCGCGGCGTCTCGCGGCGGCGCGCACTCCACCTCGCGCCCGGGCTGCGGTCCGACGGGCTGCGCGGCGGCCAGCTGTCCTTCGACGGTCAGCTCGTCGACGACGCCCGCCTGGTGGTCGGCCTGGCGCGCACCGCCGCCGCCCACGGCACCGCGGTGCTGACCCGCTGCGGGGCCGAGGAGCTGCACGGCGACCGCGCGGTGCTGCGCGACCGGCTCACCGGCGCGGCGCTGGACGTCCGGCCGCGCGCGACGGTCAACGCCACCGGCGTCTGGGCCCAGGAGCTGGCGCCGCAGGTGCGGCTGCGGCCCAGCCGGGGAACGCACCTGGTCTTGTCCGAGAGCCGCCTCGGCGGTCTGCGTGCCGCCGTGACCGTCCCCGTCCCCGGCGACCCGACCCGCTTCGCGCTCGTGCTGCCCCAGCAGGACGGCCGCGTCTACGTCGGCCTCACCGACGAACCCCTCGACGGCCCCGCACCCGACGTGCCCCCGGTGCCCGAGCACGACGTCGACTTCCTGCTCCGGGTGCTCGGCGGCGTGCTGGCGGCGCCGCCGGGCCGAGGGGACGTCGCCGGCGTCTTCGCCGGACTGCGTCCGCTGCTGGACGCCGGTGACGGCCGCAGCGCGGACCTCTCCCGGCGCCACGCCGTGGTGGCCTCGCCCGAGGGCGTGCTGACCGCGGTCGGCGGCAAGCTGACCACCTATCGGCGCATGGCCGAGGAGGCCGTGGACGCCGCGGTCGAGCGCGCCGGGCTGCGCGCCGGGGCGTGCCGCACCCGCCGCCTGCCGCTGGTGGGGGCCGCCGGCCCCGCCCTCCTGCGCGGCGTCGACGCCCCCGCCCGCCTACGGGCCCGCTACGGCGCCGAGGCCCCGTCGGTCGCCGCCGAGGCCGACGGCCGGCCCGGCCTGCTGACCCCGATCGCGGCCGGCGTCACCGCCGCCGAACTCCGCTGGGCGGTCCGCCACGAAGGGGCCCTGGACGAGGCGGACCTCCTGGAGCGCCGTACCCGCGCCGCCCTGGTCGCCGAGGACGCCGAGCGCCTGCGCCAGGCCGCGCGCGACGCCCTCTCCGCGGCCGAGCGCCCGTGACAGACTGTTGAGCCTGCGGGCCCCAACCCCCGTTGATCTTGTAGCCATCGTGAAGGAAAGCGATTTCCAGTGACGATAGCTACAAGATCAACGGTGATCTGATGGTGCCCCAGGCCATGGCTGTCATTCCAGCTCCCGGGCGAGGAGCGGGATCTGCCCGCCGGCCAGGACGGACTCCACCTGGGGCGCAGACAGGCGGTGGCGCAGGGCGTACTCCTCGCCCTTGGTTTTGTTCCGGAGGGCCACCTCGCCCACAGCGGGGAGGGTCTCGCGGAGCCCGGCGAGGAGGAGCACGTCGCCCGACGCGATGCGGTCGTAGTCGGCCGGGTCGGTGAACTCCAGCGCCAGCACGCCGAAGTTGGCGAGGTTCTGCCAGTGGATCCTGGCGAAGGACTTGGCCACCACCGCGCGCAGCCCGAGGAATCGCGGGGTGATGGCGGCGTGCTCGCGCGAGGAGCCCTGGCCGTAGTTGTCGCCCCCGATCACGAAGTGCCCCTGGCCGTCGGCCAGGTCGTGCGCCCGCCTCGGATAGTCCTCGTCGATGCGGGTGAAGGTGAACTCCGCCAGCCGGGGCACGTTGGAGCGGAACGGCAGGGCCGCCGCGCCGGCCGGGGAGATCTCGTCGGTGGACACGTCGTCGCCGACCTTGAGCAGCACCGGCGCCTCAATGCGGTCGGGCAGCGGCGGGAAGTCCGGCAGCGCCGAGATGTTGGGTCCCTTGACCAGCTCCGTGCGCAGGGACTCCTCCCGCGGCGGCGGGGGCACCAGCATGCGCGTGTTGACGCTGGAACGCTCCGGCGGGTGCAGCTCGGGATAGGCGATCCCCAGTTGCTCGGCCAGGTCGCGCGGGTCGGTGATCACCCCGGCGAGCGCGGAGGCCGCCGCGGTCTCCGGCGAGCACAGCCAGACCGAGTCCTCCTTGGTGCCCGAGCGGCCGGGGAAGTTGCGGGGGAAGGTGCGCAGCGAGTTGCGGCCCACCGCCGGCGCCTGGCCCATGCCGATGCAGCCCAGGCAGCCCGCCTGGTGGATGCGGGCGCCGGCGCCGATCAGGTCGACGGTCGCGCCCGTCTTCGTCAGGTCCGCGAAGATCTGCCGCGACGAGGGGTTGACGTCGAAGCTCACCGTGCTGTCGGTCTGGCGGCCCTTCACCATGGCGGCGGCGATGGCGTAGTCGCGCAGCCCGGGGTTGGCCGAGGAGCCGATGACGACCTGGCCGACCTTCGCGCCCGCCACCTCGCGCACCGGCACCACCTTGTCGGGCGCCGAGGGCATGGCGATCAGCGGCTCGATCGAGGACAGGTCGATCTCGTCGGCCACGTCGTAGGCGGTGTCGGCATCGGCGAGCAGCTCGGTGAAGTCGCCCTCGCGCCCCTCCGCGCGCAGGAAGTCGCGCACCGCGCCGTCGGAGGGGAAGACGGTGGTGGTGGCGCCCAGCTCAGCGCCCATGTTCGCGATGACATGGCGGTCCATCGCCGACAGCGTGTCGAGCCCCGGGCCGTGGTACTCGATGATGCGGTTCAGCCCGCCCTTGACGCCGTGCCGCCGCAGCATCTCCAGGATGACGTCCTTGGCCGAGGTCCACTCCGGCAGCTCGCCGGTGAGCCGCACGCCCCAGATCTGCGGCGCCCGGATGCGCAGGGGGCGGCCTGCGATCGCCATGGCCACCTCCAGCCCGCCGACGCCGACCGCCAGCATGCCCAGCGAACCCGCGGCGCAGGTGTGGGAGTCGGAGCCGGCCAGCGTCCTTCCGGGCACGCCGAAGCGCTGCATGTGCGTGGGATGGGAGACGCCGTTGCCGGGTTTGGAGTACCACAGCCCGTAGCGCCGGGCCGCCGACTGCAGGAACTCGTGGTCCTCGGCGTTCTTCTCGTCGGCCTGGAGCAGGTTGTGGTCCACGTACTGCACGCTGACCCCGGCCCGTGTCCGGTCCAGCCCCAGCGCCTCCAGCTCCTGCATCACCAGAGTCCCCGTCGCGTCCTGGGTGAGGGTCTGGTCGACGCTCAGCGCGATGGGCCGACCGGGGGCCATCTCTCCTTCGACCAGGTGCGACTCGATCAGCTTGTGTGCGACACCGCGTCCCATCTCGCTCCTTCTCTCGCTCTACAGCGAAGCTGACCGCACAGGTGCGCGGCAAACGGTTCGCGGCGCACAGAGGACGGGGGCGCGGGCGGTGCGGCGTCCCGTCCGCGCCGCGGAGCCGTTCCCGAGCAGGCCGATTCCGACAACTCCACTGCCAAGCGAGAGTCCCCCATGGCCGACCACACCCGACCCCGCTCCGAAGTGCTGTCGCGGCGCCGACTGCTGGGCGCGGCGCTGGCCGCCGGCGTCCACGTTCGGCTCCAACCGCTCGGCGATCTTCACGGCGGCATCCACGGCCCCGGCCACTAGGACGTCTTCGCCGACTCCGATAACGACATCCTCACCTACCACTGCTACGCCGACGACGGCACGGCCCTGCTGGG
The DNA here is from genome assembly GCF_031845375.1 of Streptomonospora wellingtoniae. Lineage (NCBI taxonomy): Bacteria > Bacillati > Actinomycetota > Actinomycetes > Streptosporangiales > Nocardiopsidaceae > Streptomonospora > Streptomonospora wellingtoniae. Next base: position 18,549 of record NZ_JAVREK010000012.1, on the reverse strand, counting down.
CATCAACTGGCTCGGCTGGGACGGCGACGGCTGGCCATACGCCCACTGACGCACCGAATGGCAGCGGCGGCGGGTCCCGGTACCAGCGGCCCGCGGCGGCCGCAGCCCTGCCCGGACCGGCGCCGCCGCGGCCCCGGTCCGGGCGCGGCACTCCCGGCGGCGCCGGTGGCAGTGCCGCTTCTGCAACCCCCCCCGGCCGCCGCGCCCGCGGGTGACGGGGCGGCCGCATCCGGTCACCGGGTCCCCACTTCGCGTTTCAGGCCCGGGGGTAGACCCTCTCCGGCGGCCGAGCGGAGGGAGCCGGGACTGTGGCGATGACGGTGCTGGCCGGAGCGGGCCACGGGGCGCACACGGCCGCTCTGCCGGACTGGGTGCGAGTCGGCTTCGCCGTCGTACTGGCCGGTGTGGCCGTCGTCCACCTGCGGCACGGGGCGCAGATGTCCCGGCAGCGGCGGTGGTGGCATGCGGGCCACGCCGTGATGGCTCTCGGCATGGCGGCGATGTACCTGCTGCCGCGGATGCACTACGAGGGCCTCCACCGAAGCGGTCTCGTGCTGTTCGCGCTGCTGGCCGCCGCCACGGCGGTCGCGGCGCTGGGGCTGCGCTCGCGCGAGGGCGCACTGAACCCCGTATGGACCATGTCCGCCCTGGACTACCTCGCCATGACCTACATGCTCGCCGACCCCGCGGTGCGGCCGGGCTGGCTCGCCTACGTGTTCGCCGCCTACTTCGGCTGCGCGGCCCTCGGCTGGGTCGCGCGCGCCTTCGACCGGCTGCCCGTCTTCGCCCACCCGGTCGCCGCTGCCGGTGCCGGTGCCGGTGCCGCAGCCGGCGTCGGCGGTGGCACCGCGACCGGCGGTCCGGCACTGCTGTCGGCGCACCCCGCCGGCGGCCCCGGCGGTGCGCCGGCCCGCTCCCGGATGTCGGTGGCGCTGACCCTGGCCGCGATGGCGGCGGCGATGGCCTTCATGCTCGTCGCCATGTGAGCAGCCCACCCCGGTTCACGGGCCGTGCCGCCGCGCGGGCGGCGGACGCGAGGGTGGGTGGTACGGTCCCACGGCGGTACGCGAAACGAGGCTCAGTCGGCGGGTTCGGTCTCCTGTTCGGTCGCGCGGTTCCAGTCGCGCTTGGCGGACTGCCAGCCGTCCTCGTTGAGACCCAGGCGCCAGTAGCCGGAGATCGACAGGCGCTCCAGCGGAATCCCGCGCTCGCGCCGCAGCAGGCGGCGGAGCTCGCGGACCGCGCCCGCCTCGCCGTGGACGAATGCGTGTACGTCGCCGGGCGGGAAGTCGAAGCCGGCGAGGGCGCGGACGAGCGGCCCCCCGACGCGCTCGGCCCCCCGGTGCAGCCAGGTGAGGGCAGCGCCCGCGGGGGCCTCCAGTTTCTGCTCCTCCTCGGGGCCGGCGACCTCGACGAAGGCGTGGGCGCGGGCGTCGGGCGGCAGGTTCTCCAAGGCGGCGGCGATGGCGGGCAGTGCGCTCTCGTCGCCCGCCAGCAGGTGCCAGTCGGCGGCCGGGTCGGGCGCGTAGCCGCCGCCGGGGCCGGAGAGGTAGATCTCGTCGCCGGGGCGGGCCGCTGCCGCCCAGGGGCCCGCGAGGCCCTTGTCGCCGTGGTGGACGAAGTCCACGGTCAGTTCGCCCGCCCGGGGGTCCCACCGGCGCACGGTGTAGGTGCGCGTCACCGGCCATTCGTCGCGCGGGCGCTCCTCGCGGATGCGCCGGGGGTCGAAGGGTTCGGGGTAGGCGCCGCCGCCGGCGGGGAACAGCAGTTTGACGTAGTGGTCGGTGCAGTCGCCGGCCGCGAAGTCCGCCAGGTCTCCACCGCCCAGGACGACGCGGATCATGTGCGGGGTGAGCCGCTCGACCCGCAGGACCCGGGCGCGCCTGGCGCGCGGGGCTCGGCGGGCAGGGCGTTCGGCCATCGTCGGTTCCCTTCCTCGGTCCACCCGCCGCGGGGCGCGCGCCCCCGACGTGCGGAGGCGGGCCGCCGACCGGGGTTCGTACCGTTCGCGGCCCGCCCGCGGGAGTCGGCGCGGGCCCGCGGCCGGGCCGTGCTGTCGCTCGCGTTCAGGACGGCGCGGTGCCGCTCGCCGCCGGGACGGGGGGGCTCCCGGCCGCACGGCCGCTGCGGTGACGTCCTGTGACACCTTCGCCGGCACGGGCACCCCTTGCTCGTCGCGTGCCGCCGCGGTCGCCGCGCTGCGCCCACCAGCGTAGGAGAGGCCGTCCACGCCGTCCGCGCGGGGCTGCGACTTCGGCGCCCGCAGGCCGGGCCCGTCGCCCACCGCGACTTCGGCCGCCGCGGCCTGGCGGACACGCTCACCGGGGTGGTTCCAGCGGACGCATGACGACGCGAGCCGCGAGTTCGGGTGCCGGGTCCGCATGGTCGGACGGAGCCCCGGCGGCGCTCTGACGGCGACGAGCCCGGCGGCGCCGGCGTAGCGCCGGTGCCGCCGGGCTCCTGGTCGGGGCCCGCGTGCGAACACGGGGAGGCCCCTCCCGCTGGGAGGAGGCGGGAGGGGCCGGGGCAGGGGATTCTCCCCCCGGGCTTCTCCGGCTACTCCGGGGCGCCGGAGGGCTGGCTCCGGCGCGGGGACGGGTAGCGGATGTTCTCCACCATGTCGGTGACGTGCCGCGAGGGCGGCGGCGTGAGCAACGAGACGACGATCGTGACCACGGCGTTCACCAGCGCGCCGACCGCGCCGATGCCTTCGGGGCTGATCCCGAAGATGTACTCGTGGGCCGACAGCCCGAAGACCTCCAGGGTGTAGAGCATGTAGGAGATGGTGAAACCGAGGCCGATGATCATGCCGGCCGCGGCCCCGACGGCGTTGCAGCGCTTCCAGAAGATGCCCAGCACGATGGCCGGGAAGAAACTGGAGGCCGCCATGCCGAAGGCGAACGCCACCACCTGGGCCACGAAGGCCGGCGGGTTGATACCCGCGATCACCGCCACGGCGATGGCCGCGGCCATCGCGATCCGCCCGGCGAACAGGCGCTCGTGGTCTCCCGCCGTCTTGCGGAAGTAGCGGAAGTACAGGTCGTGGGACACCGACGAGGAGATGACCAGCAGCAGGCCGGCCGCCGTGGACATCGCCGCCGCCAGACCGCCCGCCGCCACCAGGCCGACGATGGGCGCGGGGAGTCCCGCGATCTCCGGCGAGGCAAGCACCAGGATGTCGTTGTTGACCGTCAGGTCCGCGCCCGCAGCGGGGTCGTTGCTCACCGAGTTGATCGCGTCGGCGTTCTGGTTCACCGACACCAGACCGGTCGCCGCCCAGTTCTCGACCCAGGCCGGCAGGTTGTCGGTCGAGGTGCCGTTGACCCCCTTCAGCAGGTTGAACTTGGTGAACGCGCCGACCGCCGGTGCGGTGGTGTAGAGCAGGGCGATGAAGAACAGCGCCCAGAAGGCCGACCAGCGGGAACCGCGCACGGTCTTGGTGGTGTAGAAGCGGATGATGACGTGCGGCAGACCCGCCGTGCCGATCATCAGCGCCAGCGTCACCAGGAAGATGTCGAGCATCGGCCGGCTGGTGAAGGGGTCGGTGAAGACCTCCATGCCCAGCTCCACAGACAGGTCGTTCAGCCCGTTGAGGATCTGGCCGAAGGAGACCTGCGGGATGGGGATTCCCGTCATCACCTGCGCCACGGCCACGGCGGGGATCAGGTAGGCGATGATCAGCACCGTGTACTGGGCCACCTGGGTCCAGGTGATGCTCTTCATGCCGCCGAGAACGGCGTAGACGAAGATGACCACCGCCGCGATGATCACGCCCCAGGTGATGTCCACGTTGAGGAAGCGGCTGAAGACGATGCCGCCGCCGTTCATCTGCCCCACCACGTAGGTGAACGAGACGATGATCGCCGCGATCGCCGAGATGGTGCGCACCAGCTCCGAGTAGCGGTCTCCGACGAACTCGGGGACCGTGTACTTCCCCCACTTGCGCAGGTAGGGAGCCAGCAGCAAGGCCAGCAGCACGTAGCCGCCGGTCCAGCCCATCAGGTAGATGCTGCCGTCATAGCCCAGGAAGGCGATCAGACCCGCCATGGAGATGAACGACGCCGCGGACATCCAGTCGGCGCCGATCGCCGCGCCGTTGGCGATGGTGGGGACGCCGTGGCCGGCGACGTAGAAGCCTTCGGTCTCCCGGACGCGGCTGCGCCAGGCGATCGTCATGTAGACACCGAAGGAGAGGACGATGAAGATCGTCGTCCAGATCTGGATCTCGCTCACGACGCACCCCCCTCGCGGGCCGCCGAGCCGCCGGAGGCGTCGTCGTCGTACTCGTACACGCCGAACTCCTTGTCAAGCCGGTCCATGTACAGGCAGTACACGAGGATCAGCAGCAGGAACACGTAGATCGAGCCCTGCTGCGCGAACCAGAACCCCAAGGGGAAGCCCGCGATGACGATCTGGTTCAGCGGCTCGACCAGAAGAATGCCGAATCCGAACGACACGACGAACCAGACGGCCAGCAGGAGCACCATCAGCCGGAGGTTCCTCTTCCAGTACTCGCGCCTCCAGCCGTTGCCCGGGGGTCCCGGGCTCTTGTCTTCCGTATCAGCCACGATCGCTTCTCCTAGTTGCCGGGTAGGGACTGAGTCATGGCGGGCCCCGTACCGCTGGGGTAGACACCAACGCACGTGTGGCCTGGCGCACAAGCCCGATGCCGCCGAACGGCCGATCCGTTTTCCGAACGGTCGCCTGGACCCGACGAATGGCACAAATCACACCGGTGACCGCTCGGGGTCACCGGCCGACCGCTGATACCACGCCCTCCGCCTCCTGCGCGAGACCCCCTCAACAGCACGGAACCGTCCGGCTAGGATGCGGCCATGTCAGCTTCCAACGGCTCCGCCGCGCCGCCCGCGCGGCGACCCATCCTGCACACGGGCAGCTTCGGACTGATGGCCGGCGGACTGCTGCTGATCATCGGCGCCTTCACGCCGTGGGTGTCCACGCCCCTCGGCAACATGACGGCCATGGCCGGCCCCGGTCTCTGGCTGCTGTGCGGAGGCGTGATCGCCGTCGCGGGCTCGCTGCTGCCCCACCGGCGCCTCGCGCTCGCCCACGCGCTGGTCCCGGCCGCCGCCGGCGGTTCGCTCGTGCTCTGGCAGCTCGCCAAGATCGCGCAGATCAGCGCCGAGACCGACAGCTGGGGCAAGATGCTGCCCGGTGTGAGCATGGTGATCGTCGGCGGCGGCGTAGTGCTGCTGATCAGCGCGGCGCGGCGCATGTACACCGCGGCCTGAGCCGTGCGCGACGACGGGCACGACCTCTCGCTGGGATCGGCGGACGAGCACGACACCCCGGCCGAGGTCGACGCCGCCTTCCGCACGCTGCGGCGGGTCGCCGTCGGCCACGTCGCCGTGTTCGCAGGCGTCGTCGTGGGTGTCCCGCTGCTGACGGCTGCGCTGGACTGGTGGTCCCAGGGCCGGCTCTTCGGCGGGATGAGCCCCATGTTCGCCATGACGGCGTTCGGGCTCTACGTCTTCTTCTTCGTGCTCTGCCTGGCCGCGGCCACCCTGTCCAACGCGGTCGAGGAGCGCATGCTCGGCGGGCCGACCCGTGAGGCGCCCCACGACGGGGACGGGACCCTCCCGCCGTGATGACGAGCATCGTGCTCCTCGTCGTCCTGCTCGCGGCAGTCGGCTCGGTGGCCGTCCTGATCCGGCCGCAGCGGACCTCCACCTTCGAGTTCTACCTCGCCGGTCGGCGGGTGGGCGTGGTCACCAACGCCTGCGCCATCTGCGGCGACTACTTCTCCGCGGCGTCCTTCCTCGGCGTGGCGGCGGCCGTCTACGCCTCAGGGCTGGACGGTATGTGGTATGCGACCGGGTTCGCCGCGGGCTTCGTGCCGGTGGTGCTGTTCATCGCCGCGCCGCTGCGGCGCTTCGGCGAGTTCTCCATCCCCGACTTCCTCGGCCGGCGGCTGGAATCGCACGGCGTGCGGCTTGCGTCGGTGGCCATAGTGCAGCTGATCATCCTGGCCTACCTGGTGCCGCAGGCGGTGGCCAGCGGGATCATCTGGGAGCTGTTCATCGGCCGGGGCCTGGGCGGCCTGTCGGCGTACTCCACCGGGGTGCTCGTCTCCACCGTCGCGATCATGCTGATGGTCTCGCTGGGCGGCATGCGCGGCACCACATGGACCCAGGCCGTGCAGTTCCTGCTGCTGCTGGCCATCTTCCTGTGGCTGGCGATCATCGTCGTGGTCTCGGGATTCAGCTACACCGACGCGCTGCGCGAGCTGTCTTCGCGGCCCCTGACCAACCCCGTCGACACCGGCGGCGGCTGGCGCCTGGAGGAGGTCGCCAACCGGCTGCACCCGGACTCGCCCGCCTCCTTCGGCGAGCCGGGCGGCCAGTACAGCCAGCTCGGCCAGTTCGCGCTGATCCTTTCGCTCGTGCTGGGCACCGCCGGGCTTCCGCACATCATGAACCGCTACTTCACCAGCCCCACGGGTACGGCGGCGCGCATGACGACCGTGTGGGTCGTGGGCCTGGCCGGGCTGTTCTACGCCCTGGCGGTGCTGCTGGGCACCGCGGCCCGCTCGGTGATCAGGGATGTCGCCGCCGACGTGCCGTGGGTGGCCGAGCTGACGACCGGCGGCATCCTGCGGGTACCCGAGTACGCGCTGCTGGTCCTCGGCAGGATCTTCGGCGGACAAGCGGGACTGGCGCTGATCGCCGTCGGCGCACTGGTTGCGGTGCTGTCGACGATCGCCGGGCTGCTGCTGGCCTCGGCGGCGTCGTGGGGCCACGACATCTACGAGCGCTACATCAACCCCCGCGCGACCCAGGCCCAGGCGCTGTGGGCGGGCCGCGCGGCGGTGGCGCTCGTGGCGGCGGTCTCGGCTGTACTGGCGCTGAACGTGCGCCCCGAGACCCTCACCGGCCAGTTTCCGTCTATCGTGGCGACCATGGTCACCTGGGCGTTCGTGCTCGCCGGATCGGCGCTGACCCCGGTGTTCATCCTCGCCATCTGGTGGCGGCGCACCACCGGTCCCGGTGCGGTGGCGGGCATGCTCACCGGAGCCGCGGCGGCGGTGAGCATGGGCGCGGCCGGGGTGCTGCTCGGCGATTCCGCGTACTCCGAGGTGCTGCTGACTCCCACGGTCTTCTCCGCGCCGTGCGCCGCCGCCGTGACGGTGGCGGTGTCGCTGGTGACGCGGCCGCCCGAGGACACGGACCGCATCTGGGTGCGCATGCACGGAACCGCGGCCGACCGCCGCGCCGTCCGCATCGCCCGGCTGACCGTCACCGGATTCGGGCGGCGCGGCGGTGGACGCGGATGAGTAACGGCAGCCTGCCGCTGGCGGGGGTCATCCTGCTGGCGTGGGGAGCGGTGTACCTGGTCACGCAGCTGATCACCGCGCCACCGCTGGGCACCGGCACCACCGTGCTGATCGGTACGGCCCTGACCGCCGCGCTGATCTTCGGCTACCCCTCCGCGCTGCGGGGGCCGCGCAGCAAGCGGTCCGCGCAGCCGGTCTCGACCCGCTTCCAACAGGGGAGGCAGAGCACCACGATCGCCGCGGTGGGCCGCTCGATGCCGCTGCGGTCCGGGCTGACGGCCGAGAGCGCGCGGCGGACCGTGCAGCTGCTGCAGCCCCTGCTCAGCGGCGCCGCGGTCGCGATCACCGACCGGGAGCACGTCCTGGCCTTCGCCGGTCCGGGCTCCGCCCACCACTGCTCCGGCGACGAGGTGCCCGCGCCCACCGCCCGCGTGCTGAACCGGGGCAGGACCGTGCTGGTAAGGCGGCGCGGCCAACTGGGCTGCCCGGACTCCCGGTGCCCGCTGCGCACCGCGGTCGTCGTGCCGCTCACCGACGGCAACCGCACCGTGGGCACGCTGCAGGTGTACCGCTGCGACGGGGCGCTCTCGCCGCAGGGTGTGGTGGAGGGCCTGGCCGGCATCCTCTCGCTGCACCTGGAGCTGGCCGAGCTCAACCGCCGCCAGCGGCTCGCGGTCGACGCCAAGCTCGATGCGCTGCGCGCGCAGATCAACCCGCACTTCCTCTTCAACACCCTCAACACGATCGCCTCCAAGGTGCACACCGACACCGAGGAGACGCGCCAGCTCCTGGTACGCCTGTCCGACTTCTTCCGCTACGTGGTGCGCCAGGAGGGGCACTTCGCCGAGTTCGGCCAGGAGTACTTCTTCGTGCGCACCTACGTATCCCTGGAACAGGCGCGCTACGGCGACCGGGTCCGGGTGCGCTACGACATCGATCCCCAGGTGCTCACCGCGCACGTGCCCGTGCTGATCATCCAGCCGCTGGTGGAGAACGCAATCAAGCACGGGCTGGCGGGGAAGGTCGAGGGCGGCACCGTCACCCTCAAGGGGCGGGTGGACCCGCTCACCCGCACGACCTCCATCCGGGTCGCCGACGACGGCATGGGCATCCCGCCCGACCTCCTGGAACGGATTTCCGACGGCGAGCGCCGGGAAGGCGGCGGCCAGGGGCTGAGCAACATCGCGGGACGCTTGGCATCCCTCTATGGTGAGCGCTATCGTCTGGACATCCAGTCCACCGAGGACGGTGGCACTGTAGTGGATCTGCAGATACCCCTTGGGTGAGCTTATGCGCGCGCGATGCCTCATCGTCGACGATGAGGCCCCAGCGCGGGCGGACCTCCGCTACCTGCTGTCCAGGTTCGATCACGTGCAGGTCGTCGGCGAGGCCTCCAACTCGGAGGAAGCCCTCCTGCTTCTGGACTCCCTCGACTACGACCTGGTGCTGATGGACATCCGCATGCCCGGCGGCACCGGCCTCGACATCGCCCGCAAGCTGCGTGAGGCGGCCAACCCGCCGCGGATCATCTTCACCACGGCCTTTCCCGACTACGCCGTCGAGGCCTTCGACCTCGACGCCGCCGACTACCTGGTCAAGCCCTTCGACGCCGAGAGGCTGGCGCGTGCGCTGGACCGCGCCCTGGCCTCCCGTTCGGAGGAGGCCGACGGCCAGCCGGTGCCCCGGCGCTCGGACGGCAGCGAGTCGCCGCACCGCATCCCGGTGCACAAGGGCGATCGGACGGTGCTGCTCAACGAGTCCTCGATCGTCTACGCGGGCGCGGCGCGCGGCTACTCCTACCTGCAGCTCGCCGACGAGCGCGTTCTGGTCAACTTCTCCCTCAACGAGCTGGAGCGCCGGCTGCGCGGCTCGCACTTTTTCCGCGCGCACCGCTCCTACCTGGTCAACCTCGACTACGTCCGCGAGCTGGCCCCCGACTTCCGGGGCACCCTGATGCTGCTGATGGACGACCCGCGCAAGAGCCGCGTCGAGGTCTCCCGGCGCCAGGCCCGCGAGCTGCGCCGGGTGCTGGGGCTGTAGCTCCCCGTTGATCTTGTAGCTATCGTGAAGTAAAACGATTTCCCCTCACGATAGCTACAAGATCAACGCTGCTGTGGCGGAGCGGGGCGCCGAGGAGGACGGCGCCCTTCAGCGGGGGAAGACGGCGCCGTCGAACAGCTTGCGGGCAGTGCGGACGACGGCCGAGCGCCCCACCTTCGGCGGCGAGCAGGCGCGGTCGAGCTCGACCTCGACGGCGAGGGTGCCGGAGGGGTGCTCGATCACCACGGGCGCGCCCGGCGGCGGCGCCGCGAACAGGTCGGCGCCCACCGCACCGTCGAGCATCAGCGCGGTCACCGCGCTGATGCCGCCCAGCACGCCGATCGAAGGGTGCGGCCGCACCGGGATGAAGGTCCGGGTGCACACGGCGCCGCCGTCGCGCGGCGCGGCCACGATGGTGGTCTTGGGCACCGAGCTGTCGGCGACGTCGCCCAGGCCCATCAGCTCTCCGGCGCGCATGCGCAGCGACTGGACGCGGTCGGCCAGTGCGGTGTCGGCGGCCAGGTCGGCGACGGGCTCGTAGCCGCTGACGCCGAGGTCCTCGGCGCGTACGACCACGACCGGCATGCCGTTGTCGACGCAGGTGACGGCGATGCCGTCGATCTCGTCGCGGATCCGGCCGGTGGGCAGCAGTGCGCCGCACACCGCCCCCTCCGTTTCGGCGAAGTCCAGCGAGACCGCGGCGGCGGTTCCGGGGACGCCGGAGACTGCGGTGGAGCCGGAGTAGGCGGGGCGGCCGCCGGGCGTGGGGAACGCCGCCACCGAGGTGCTGCCGGTGTTGACCAGGCGCACACGCACGCTGGTGCGCTCGGGGCCGGCGTCCACCAGGCCCCGCTCGACGGCGAACTGACCGACCCCGGCGAGGAGGTTGCCGCAGGTCTGCCGGTCGGAGACGGTCGGCTCGTCCACGCCGAGCTGCAGGAACAGGTAGTCGACGTCGCGGTCGGGCCCGGCGGCGGGCGAGACGATCGCGACCTTGCTGGTGACCGACTGGGCACCGCCGATGCCGTCGATCTGGGCGGGGTCGGGCGTGCCCATGATCCGCAGGAGCAGGTCGTCTCGGAGCCGCGGGTCGGCCGGGAGGTCCTCGGCCAGGAAGTATGCGCCTTTAGACGTGCCGCCTCGCACCAGCATGCAGCGGATCCCGGTGCCGGCGTCCTCCACGGCGCTCACCGCTGCACCGCCCATCCGGTCACCGGTGCGGGTGCTGCGAGGACTGCCGGGAAGTCCGCTGGCGGCATGTGGTTCCTCCTCAGGATTCGTGGCGGATTCAGCATGCCGAGAGTCCACAACATTGTCAACAATTTCGTGGACGGTAATGGAGTGGATACTCCGGCGGGCCGGGCGTCGCGGGCCTGGTGCTCGGCTTTGCTCCGGGCACGTGCGCCGGCCTGGTGCGGTTGGGAGCCGGGCACCACGAGCGTTCGTCAGCCCGCCGGCTCGGGGTGCTCGCGCGGGGCCGGGGGAGGGGCTGTGCTGGCGCGCTCCACCAGGCGGGTGGGCACCAGCGTGGTGCCGGGCTCGGCGGACTCGGTGCGCAGCTGGCGCAGGACGCCCTGCACCAGTCGGCGGCCGACCTCGGCGAAGTCCTGGTGGACCGTGGTCAGCGGCGGCAGGAACGAGCCGGCCTCGGGGATGTCGTCGAACCCGACCACGCTCACCTCCTCGGGTACCGCCCGGCCCTTCTCGTGCAGCGCGCTCAGCAGGCCCAGGGCCATCTGGTCGTTGGCGGCGAAGACCGCGGTGCAGTCGGGCTCGTCGGCCAGGCGCAGCCCTGCGCGGTAGCCGGAGTCGGCCGACCAGTCGCCGCGGATCAGCGGCGGGGCCGGGCGGCCCGCGTCGGCGAGGGCCGCCCGCCAGGTGTCGGCGCGGCGCTGGGCCGCGAAGGACTCCTCGGGGCCGGCCAGGTGCCAGACCGTGCGGTGTCCCAGGCCGAGCAGGTGGCGCACGGCGGCGCCGGCGCCGCCGGCCTGGTCGGTGTCCACGACGCTGTAGCGGTCTCCGGCGTTCGAGTCGGCCACCGCCACCTGAACCCCCGGCGGCAGCGCCACCGTCGCGGCGTCGAGCAGATGCACTTCCATGATCACGATGAAGGCGTCGACGGCGAGCTCGCCCAGCCGCGTGAAGGCGCCGCGCACCTCGTCGTGGGTGGGCGCGGCCACCGGCAGCAGGGTGATCGCGTAGCCCTCAGCCGCGGCCGAGGAGGCGATGGCCTCCAGGGTGCGCACGTTGCCGGTGGTCGACAGCGTGAACAGCACGACGCCGATCGTGCGGAACTCGCCCCGCTTCAGGGCGCGGGCTGCGCTGTTGGGCCGGTAGCCCAGTTCGCGCATGGCCGCCAGGACCTGCTCGCGCGTGTCCGGCACGACCCCCGCATGCCCGTTGGAGACCCGCGAGACGGTCTGGGAGGAGACCCCGGCCAGCCGCGCCACATCGGCCATGGAGACCCGCTTCACACGGTGCCGCGCCTGTTCGGCGGCCGACCCTTCGTCCATCTGCGGCTCCTCGCCCCCTTGACCTGGTACCACGGAGCAGTGTAGACATCTCGAAACATGATGTTTACGTAAACATACCGCACCCTCCTCCTGTCCGGCTGGAGGATGTTTACGTAAACATCCTCTGGTGCCCCCCATTCGCTGAACGCGAGCGAGGATGATCGATATGACGACGTCGGCCGCGCCCGCGCCGGTGGCCGCGAGGCCGTCCCCGCGGCGGCCGAGACCCCGGCGCTCCTGGACCGGCTGGGCCTTCATCGGGCCGTTCATGGCCGTATTCGCCCTGGTCTTCCTGGCGCCCATCGCGTACTCCGTCTACCTCAGCCTGTTCCAGGACAGGCTGATCGGCGGGAACACGTTCGTGGGCCTCGACAACTACACGCGGGCACTGACGGACGCGCAGTTCTGGTCGGGCCTGGGGCGGGTGTCGCTGTTCCTCGCAGTCCAGGTGCCCGTCATGCTCGTCCTCGCGCTGCTGGCCGCGCTCGCCGTCGACAGCGGGCGCCTCTACGGCCGCGACTTCTTCCGCATCTCGATCTTCCTGCCCTATGCGGTTCCCGCGGTCGTGGCCTCCCTCATGTGGGGGTTCATGTACGGCACGCGCTTCGGCCTGGTCGGCAATGTCAACGAGGCGCTGAGCGTCACGCTGCCCGACCCGCTCTCGCCCGACCTGGTGCTCGCCTCCATCGGCAACATCGTCACCTGGGAGTTCGTCGGCTACAACATGCTGATCTTCTACTCGGCGCTGCGCGTGATCCCGATCTCGCTCTACGAGGCGGCGGAGATCGACGGCGCCGGGCAGCTGCGCACCATCACCGCGATCAAGCTCCCCGCCATCCGCGGCGCCCTGGTCATCGCGACGATCTTCTCCATTATCGGCAGCTTCCAGCTCTTCAACGAGCCCAGCATCCTGCAGAAGCTGGCGCCCAACGCGATCACCAGCGACTTCACCCCCAACCTGTTCACCTACTCGCTGGCGTTCGCCGGCCAGCAGCACAATTACGCGGCGACGGTCGCCATCGTCATGGGGCTGATCACGATGGCCATCGCCTACACCGTCCAACTGCGCGGCATGCGAAAGGGAGCGTGAGCATGAGCACCTCGGCCCCCGCCTCCACGCCCTCCTCCCGATCCGGCGCGGCGAGCACACGCACCGCCGGCGCCCGGCTGCGCGCCCCGAAACGCGCCGCGCGGCGCCGCGGCGCGGCGCCGCGCCGCAGCGTCGTCCTGACGCTGCTCACCGGCCTCGTACTGGTCTACTCGCTGCTTCCGCTGATCTGGCTGGTGGTCAACGCGACGAAGACCCAGGCCGACCTGTTCGGCTCCTTCGGCCTCTGGTTCAGCGGCGACTTCGCCCTGTTCGCCAACATCGCCGACACGCTGACCTACGACGGCGGCATCTTCACCCGCTGGCTGCTCAACACCGTGCTCTACGTCGTGCTCGGCGCCGGCGGCGCGACACTGCTGGCCGTGCTCGGCGGCTACGCACTTGCCAAGTTCGACTTCCCCGGCAAGCGCGCGGTCTTCGCGGTCGTCATCGGCGCCGTCGCGGTGCCGGGAACCGCGCTGGCAGTGCCGACCTTCCTGATGTTCAGCGAGGTGGGGCTGACCAACACCCCGTGGTCGGTGATCATCCCCTCGCTCATCTCGCCGTTCGGCCTCTACCTGATGTGGGTCTTCGCCACCGACGCGATCCCCGACGAACTGCTGGAGGCCGCACGCATCGACGGCTCGGGCGAGCTGCGCACGTTCGCCCGCATCGCCCTGCCCCTGCTCGGGCCGGGCACCGTCACCGTCGCGCTCTTCACCATGGTCGCGACCTGGAACAACTACTTCCTGCCGCTGATCATGCTGAAAAACCCCGACTGGTACCCGCTGACGCTGGGCCTGGACGCCTGGAACGACCAGGCGTCCACGGCCGGCGGCGAAGCCGTGTTCGACCTCGTCATCACCGGATCGCTGCTCAGCATCGTCCCGCTGATCATCGCGTTCCTGCTGCTGCAGCGCTTCTGGCAGTCGGGCCTGGCCGCCGGCAGCGTCAAGGGCTGATCCGGCGCGCACCGCACACCGTCCCCACTCGTCGCACACCCCGGCACCGCATCCCGAACACCCTCCCCCCGGAAAGAAGTGAGAGACCATGACTCCAGCTTGGCGCACCCCGCTGCGCGGACTCGGCATGGCCGCCGCCCTGCTGCTCGGCGTCACCGCATGCGGCTCCGGCGGCGGTTCCTCGGCCGGCGACGTCCGGTCCGCCCTCGAGGAGGGCGGCAAGATCACCGTGTGGGCCTGGGAGCCCACGCTCAAGTCCGTCGTCGAGGACTTCGAGAAGGAGCACCCGAACGTCGACGTCGAGCTCGTCAACGCCGGGACCGGCCCCGACCAGTACTCGGCCCTGCAGAACGCCGTCAAGGCCGGCTCGGGTGTGCCCGACCTCGCCCAGATCGAGTACTTCGCGCTGAGCCAGTTCGCCGTCGGCGAGTCCGTGGCCGACCTGTCGCCCATGGGCGCCGCCGACCTCGACGGCACGTTCTCGAAGGGCCCGTGGAGCTCGGTGAACCTCGAAGGCGGCATCTACGGGATGCCCATGGACTCCGGCCCGATGGCGCTGTTCTACAACAAGGACGTCTTCGACGAGCACGGCATCGAGGTGCCAGCCACCTGGGAGGAGTACATCGAGGCCGGCCGCAGGCTGCACAAGGCCGACCCCGACGCCTACATCACCAGCGACACCGGCGACGCCGGCCTCGCGACCAGCCTCATCTGGCAGGCGGGCGGGCAGCCGTTCACCGTCGACGGCACCGACGTGACCGTCGACTTCACCGACGAAGGGTCCACGACCTACGCCGAGACCTGGCAGCAGCTCCTGGACGACGACCTCGTCGCCCCCGTCAACTCCTGGACCGACGAGTGGTTCCAGGGGATGGCCGACGGCACCATCGCCAGCGTCGTCGCGGGCGCCTGGATGCCCGCCAACCTGGAGTCCAGCGTCGCCGACGGCGCCGGCTCCTGGCGCGTCGCCCCGATGCCCCAGTGGGAGGAGGGAGCGAGCGCCAGCGCCGAGAACGGCGGCAGCTCGCTGGCCGTGCCCGAGGCCGGCGAGAACAAGGAGCTGGCCTACGCCTTCGCCGAGTACGCGACGACCGGCGACGGTGTGGCCACCCGGCTCGCCGAGGGCGCCTTTCCCGCCACGACCGCCGACCTCGAGGACGAGCGGTTCCTCTCCCGCGAGTTCGAGTACTTCGGCGGCCAGAAGGCCAACGAGGTCTTCGCCGAGTCGGCCGGCAACGTGGTCGAGGGCTGGTCCTACCTGCCCTACCAGGTCTACGCCAACGAGGTGTTCAACGACACCGTCGGCAAGGCCTACGTCTCCGACACGACGCTGCAGGAAGGGCTCGCCGCCTGGCAGGAGCAGACCGTGGAGTACGGAAACCAGCAGGGCTTCACCGTCAACGAGTGACCCGCCCCGCACACAGCGCACGAAAGGAAACGTAGGAACACGATGGCTGCTGCCCGCTCCCACCGCTGGCTGCGCTGGCCCGAGAACACCGCCGGCCGCGGCTCGGGCCGGAAACTGGCATACGGCGCCGACTACAACCCCGAGCAGTGGCCGCGCGAGGTCTGGGACGAGGACGTCCGGCTGATGCGCGAGGCGGGCGTGAACATCGTCTCGCTGGGCGTCTTCTCCTGGGCCCGCATCCAGCCGGGGCCCGACGAGTGGGACTTCGCGTGGCTGGACGAGGTCATGGACCTGCTGCACGCGAACGGCATCGCCGTGGACCTCGCCACGGCGACCGCGTCCCCGCCGCCGTGGCTGACCACCCTGCACCCGGAGATCCTGCCGGTCACGGCGGCGGGCGAGACCGTGTGGCCGGGGGCGCGCCAGCACTGGCGGCCCACGTCGCCGGTGTTCCGCACCCACGCGCTGCGGCTGGCCGAGACCGTCGCCCGCCGCTACGCCGACCACCCCGCGCTGACCGCCTGGCACATCTCCAACGAGCTGGGCTGCCACAACGTCTACGACTACTCCGGCGACGCCGCGGCGGCGTTCCGCATCTGGCTGCGCGAGCGCTACGGCACCGTCGAGCGGCTCAACACCGCATGGGGCACCGCCTTCTGGTCGCAGCACTACACCGGGTTCGACCAGGTGCTGCCGCCCCGGCTGGCCGCTTCCCACCCCAATCCCACCCAGCAGCTCGACTTCAAGCGCTTCTCGTCCGACGCGCTCAAGGAGTACCTCCGGGCCGAACGCGCGGTGCTGGAGTCGGCGACCCCCGACGTCCCGATCACCACCAACTTCATGGTGATGGGGGAGACCCGCGGGATGAACTACGCGGACTGGGCGGCCGAGGTCGACTTCGTCTCCAACGACCACTACGTCCGCCCCGGAGCCCAGGCCCTGGACGAGCTGTCGTTCTCGGCCAATCTCACCGGCAACATCGCCGGCGGCCGCCCGTGGTTCCTGATGGAGCACTCCACCAGCGCCGTGAACTGGCAGCCGGTCAACCGCGCCAAGGCGCCCGGCGAGCTGGCGCGCGACTCGCTGCTGCACGTGGCCCACGGCGCGGACGCGGTCTGCTTCTTCCAGTGGCGCCAGTCCGCCGCGGGAGCCGAGAAGTACCACTCGGCGATGGTGCCCCACGCCGGGCCCGAGAGCGCGGTCTTCCGCGCGGTGGCCGACCTGGGGCGGCGGCTCGAAGAGCTCGCGCCGCTGGCCGGGTCGCACCGCAAGCCCGCACCCGTGGCGATCCTGTTCGACTGGGAGTCCTGGTGGGCCAGCGAGCAGGACTCGCATCCCTCCTCGCTGCTGCGCTACCGCCAGGAGGCGCTGGACTGGTACTCGGCGATGCTCGCGCGAGGCGTGCGCGCCGACGTGGTACCCCTGGGCACACCGCTGGAGCACTACCGGATGGTGGTCGCGCCCATCCTGCACATGGTGGGCGAGGACCGGGCCAAGGAGCTCGTCCGGTACACGGAGAGCGGCGGACACCTGGTCGCCACCTACTTCTCCGCCGTGGTGGACGAGAACGACCACGCCTGGCTCGGCGGTTACCCCGGCCCGCTGCGCGACCTGCTGGGCCTGCGCATCGAGGAGTTCGTGCCCCTGCTGCCCGACGAGGAGGTCCGCCTCGACGACGGCTCCGCGGGAACCCTGTGGAGCGACGACATCACCGTCACCGACCCGCAGGTCGAGGTGCTCGCCTCCTACGCCGACGGACCGCGCGCCGGACAGGCCGCGATCACCCGCCGCAGTGCCGGCGCGGGTTCGGCCGCCTACGTGTCGACGCGGCTCGGCGCCCAAGGCCTGACCGGCGTCGCGGCCCGGCTGCTCGCCAAGGCCGGTGTCGCCGGCGAACTGCCGCCGCGGCTGCGGGGGAGCGTGGAGCTGGCGGTTCGCGCCGACGCCGCGTCGGAGTACTGGTTCGTCGTCAACCGCACCGCCGAGCCGGTGGACCTGGCCGACCTCGGCGGCGAACCGATCGACCCCGCCGACGCGCCCGAGGGCGGCGCCGGCGTCCTCCCGCCGCGCGGCGCGGCGGTCCTGCGCCGCCCGACCGCCTGAGCGACCCGGGCGACCGGGCGGCCACGCGCCTGAAGTCGGCATGCCACCGTTGATCTTGTAGCCATCGTATAGGGAAATCGCTTTCCTTCACGATAGCTACAAGATCAGCGGGGGTTCGGGGCCCCGCCGCCCGCTCGGACGCGGACCGGGCGGCGGGGGCGGAGGCGGGCTCAGTGCTCGTGGTCGTGGCCCTCATGCCCCGGCGGAGCTTCGGCCGACGCCGAGCCGTCGGCCGGGACCCCCGAGGGCTGGTCGGCGGAGGAACTGGACGAGGGGGCTTCCGACGGATCGCCGGACCCGGCGTGGCCGTGGCCCCCGTGGCCGGTCTCCGAACCGCCGGCTCCGCCGTGGCTGTCGGGTCCGGCATGGCCGTGCTCGTCGGAACCGGCGACGGCGGCGGCGGTGGCGAACGTGGCGGCCAGTACCGCCACCGCCGCGACTCCCATGGCCGCCGGGCCCGCCTCCGGCTCGGCGGTGCGCCACAGCAGAGCCGCCGCGACCGCCAGGATGAGAACGGCCTCCAAGCCGGCGTTCACGAGACCGGTGGTCCCCACCGCCTCGGGGGTGCCGGCATGCGGTCCGAACGGCATGCCGACGACGCGGCTGACGCCCCACAGCGCGAGGGCGCCCGCGTTGACCGCAGCTCCGGAGCCGAGCAGCAGCGGATCGCTCCAGCGGAGCACGGCTACGCCCCACAGCACTTGGAGCACGCCCAGAAGCACGAAGAAGACGCCTGACGCGGGCCATTCGGAGGCGTGCACAGGTGCCATGACGACGTGGATCTCGGCGGCGGCGACGGAGGCCGCCGCGGCTATGTAGCGCGAGGTGTGGCCGGCGCGCCGCTTTCGGGCGCGACGAGACTGGTTCATGATGGATGAGCTCCCGATGGTTCGTGTGGTAGCGGGCCCGCAGGCCCGAAGGACCCGAGCGCGGTCGTGCCGCGCCGGTGAAGCCGTGCCGACCCGCGGCGCCGGTCCGCGTGGGACGGGCGCGGGGCGGCGACGGGCATCTAGATCCAATGCCGTGTAGTTAAGGGCTCCGGCGGCGGCGTCAAGGACTTGATACGGCCATGATGTTGATACTGATCGTGGCCTTGTAGCTGGTCCGATCGACGGCGCCCTTGGCGTTGTACTTGGAGATCG